>DATIYD010000353.1:0-4256 GCA_035517975.1 Thermoleophilia bacterium
CGCCGGCGACGTCACCGTGCAGGCCAAGGCGGTCGGCGACACCGAGCGTCTGCGCCGCGATCTCGGCACCGCGGCCGGCACGCTCACCTGCGGCCTGCAGCACGTCACGGTCGCGGCCGGCAAGCTCGGCTGCCCGCCCCACGTGCACAGCGCCGAGGAGGAGCTGTTCGTCGTGCTCGAGGGCGACGGCGTCTGCCTGCTCGGCACCGGCGGGTTCGCCGCCGGCCGCAAGGAGCAGGGCGGTGAGGCGCCCTCCGGCGACGGGCGGGTGTGGGAGCACCCCTTGCGCGCCGGCAGCGTCGTGGTGCGCCCGCCCGGCACCGGCGTAGCCCACGCCATCAGGGCCGGTGCCGGCGGCATCACCTACCTCGCCTACGGCGACCGGATCGCCGACGACATGTGCTACTACCCGCGCTCCAACAAGATCGCTTTCGGCTTCGCCGGCCTGATCGGCCGTCTCGAGAAGCTCGACTACTGGGACGGAGAGGACTAGGCGCGCAGCGCAGCCACGCACGCCTGAGCGGCGACGACGCAGTCGATCGCCGGACTAGGCGCGCAGCGCAGCCACGCATGCCTGAGCGCCAATGACGTAGTCCTTTGGCGGCACTAGGCGCGCAGCGCAGCCCCGCATGCCTGAGCGCCAATGACGTAGTCCTTTGGCGGCACTAGGCGCGCAGCGCAGCCACGCATGCCTGAGCGGCGACGACGAAGTCGATCGACGGTCTAGACCCGCGAAGGGCGGCGGGGCGGGCGGTCCGGGAAGACCGCCCGCCCCGCCGCCCGGGCGAAGCGCCTTCGGCGTCGGCCCTACGCGCTCATGAGCGATTTGGCGGCGTCGACCGCGCCGCCGGCGTTGGCGCCGTAGCCGTCGGCGCCGATCTCGTCGGCGAACGCCTTGGTGACCGGCGCGCCGCCGACCATGACCTTGACCTGGTCGCGCAGGCCAGCCTCTTTGAGCGCCTCGATGGTGGCCTTCATCTTGGGCACGGTGGTCGTGAGCAGGGCGCTCATGCCGACGAGCGCGGGCTTGTGCTCCCTGACGGCCTCGACGAACTGCTGCGGCGTGACGCCGGTGCCGAGGTTGAAGACGGCGAAGCCGGCGCCCTGGAGCATCATGGCGACCAGGTTCTTGCCGATGTCGTGGAGGTCGCCTTCGACCGTGCCGATGACCACGGCGCCGGTCGTGCCGGTGTCGCCTTCGGCGAGGTAGGGCTTGAGCGCGTCGAGCGCGCTCTGCATGGTGCGCGCGCTGAGCAGCACCTCGGGGATGAAGCAGTCGCCGGTCTTCATGCGCGCCCCGACCACCTCCATGCCGGGAAGCAGCGCGCCGTCGAGGATCTCCCGGGCGCTTCGCCCCTGCGCGAGCAGCGCCGGGGTGAGAGCGGTGATGAGATCGCCGTTGCCCTCGATCACGGCGTTCTTCATCTGCTCGAACAACGGGTCGGACACAGGTTCACTCATGACGCGCTCCACTTCGTCGGTTGCCCCAGCGGTCGCCCGCGACAGGCTCGCTCGCCCGGCTCGCTCGCCCGGCTCGGCTTATCCTACGCCTCGTTCCCGGTCGGCTGCCTCCACGTAGGCGCGCATCTCCCTGACGACGTCGGCGTCGAGAGGCTCCGGGCGGTGGTCGGCGATGATCTCACGGGCCGTGGCCAGCGAGCGGGTGTAGAGGTCGGTCGCTCCGTCGCTCTGCCACTCCTCGCGCACGCGCCGGTCGAGCAGCCTGGGCTGTGACTGCTCCCGCATGTGGCGGTAGGTGCTGTCGAGGCTCAGGAAGTCGCCGAACGCACCGACCTTGTGGATCTCGTCGACCATGAGGAGCTCGTCGTCGACGCAGATGCCGTTGACCACGAACTTGATCATCTGCGCGAACTCGTTGTCCATCACGAGCTGCGCGCAATCGAAGGTGACGCCCGATTCGATCATCCCCGCCCCGTAGATGATGCTGGCCCCTGCCAGCGCCACCGTGAGTCCGGTGAGGGTCTTCTCGTGACCGCTCTGGGCGTCACCGAGCTTGGCGTCGCCCTACGCACCGGCGATGTAGCTCGGCAGCCGGTACTGACGGGCGAGCTGGGCCACGCCGGCGCCGATCAGGGCCAGCTCGGGCGATCCGACCGAGGCCGAGGCGTAGCGCAGGTCCATGGCCGTCGTGGAGGAGCCGTAGATCACCGGTGAGCCGCGCTCTGTGAGCTCGGCGAGCACGATGCCGGCGAGCACCTCGGCGTTGTGCTGCACGAGCGTGCCGGCCAGCGAGACCGGCGCCGAGCCGCCCGACATGGCCATCGAGAGGATGGTGTCGGGCAGTCCCGCCCGCGAGCACTCGATGATCACCTCGGTGGCGTCGCGCGGCAGCTTGAGCGGGCTGACGGGGCAGACGCCGAGTCCGAGGAAGGGCCGCTCGCGCAGCTTGTCCTCGCCGCCGGCGACGATCGCCGCCAGGCCGATGCACTTGCGCGCCTCCCACTTGTCGATGGCCTCGCAGCCGACCGGCTTGGTCGTGTTGAGCAACGCGGCTTCGAGGCCGTGCAGCGCGTAGGTCTCAGTCGGCACGTCGGTCGCCCCCACCGCGGACTCGTAGCCGTCGATGTCGCTCATGGCGTCGACCAGGCGAGCGATGTCGGCCACGTCAGCGATGGTCGGATCGCGATGCTCGCCGGTGTGGGGGTCGATGTACTTGATGCCCTCGTCGAAGTTGGTGAAGGTGACGCGGCCGGGTTCGACGATGAAGTCGCGGTCGGGCGTGCGGCCGCAGTAGGCGATGGACGGCGGGCAGGCGGCAAGGGAGTCGGCGACCACGTGCGGCGGCACGCGGACCGTGCGCGTGTCGCGGTCGACCAGGCAGCCGCCGTCGGCGAAGATGTCGAGGGGCTCGTCGTCTTCGACGAACACGCCGGTACGCTCGAGGACCTCGAGCGTGGCCACGTGGATGTCGTCGATCTCGTCGGGCGTGAAGACGTTGAGCGACAAGCCGCCGCTGCGCGTGCGTCCGGCATGGTGGGGCCGTCTCAAGGAAGCCACCTCCCGTCTTCTCGAGTTCGGACAGGACGAGAGTCTACCGCAGCGAAAAGCGCGACCGGCCGGCCGCGCTAAGTTTGCGCCGGTTTTGTCGTGGCCTTGCGCTGCCGGTAGCTGCGCGCCTTTGCCTGGCTGCCACAGCTTTCCATGCTGCACCAGTGGCGCGAGCGGTTCTTCGACTGGTCGTAGAAGGCCCAGAGGCAGTCGTCGCTGCGGCACGCCTTGAGGCGGGGCCACTGCCCCGTCTCCATGGCATCGTGGACGATCGCCAGCAGCCGGCCGAGGGCGCCGTCGACGTCGTCTGCGACCGGCTCGAGCACAGCCTCACCGCTCCCGTCGAACCGCAGCACGAGGCGGGCGCGCCGGCCGATGCGGTTGAGGGTCGCGATGACGGCCTCGCTCATGGGCTCGCCGCCGTTGTTGGCAAGCAGCGCGGCGCGCAGCGCCTCGCGCAGCTCGACGGCCCGCTTGAGGTCGGCCGCGCCGACCTCGATGTCGGGCTTGGCCAGGCCGTGCGCGGCCAGCCAGGCGGCCAGGTCGGCCGGTCGGGCCAGACCCTCGCTGTCGTCGTCGAGGTCCAGCGTGTTGACGAACTCCCCCACCAATCGCAGCTTTCCGGGAGCTTCCTTCACGTCGCTCACGTCCGCCTCCTGTCGCGGTCGGCCGGCGCCGCCAGAGGCGCCTCGCCGCGGAGCGGTGATCTGCCGGGAACGATTCGTCCGGGCGCCTGCTCCGTGGCCCAAGTATACCCCCAAAAAGCGTTTACAAGTGACGCATCACCGGTATAATGCGGACAGTGGTGGCGTCACCAGCAAAAGAGCGAAGCGGGTGACCGAGTGGGCGCCGTCACGGCGCCGCCGACAGGAAGCGCCGGGAAGGCGCGAGACGGCGCCGGGAAGGCGCGAGACGGCGCCGGGAAGGCGCGAGACGAAGGGAGAGAGCGATGCCCGACTATCTGCTCGTAGAGATGCAGCGCCGGCGACTCGAGGAGACCGAGCGCACGGCGCGCTCGAACGGCCGGCGGTCGGTGTGGCTGCGCCACCTCCGCGAGACGCGGCGGGTCCGGCGCGGGTGATCGTTCCGGCCGAGCCTGTCCGCAGGCGGGGAGCGAGACGAGCGGCTGAGCCTGTGCGGAAGCACCGAGGGAGACGACGATGAGCAAGGGAGCTGATGTGATGATCGGATTCAGAAACTCGCGCGACCGGCGCGACCTGGCCCTGACCGCGGCTCGCACGGCGAGC
>DATIYD010000354.1:0-6446 GCA_035517975.1 Thermoleophilia bacterium
CTGGGTCTGCAGGTCGGCGATCTGCTGGTTCTGGGCGGCGTTCTGGTCGCGACCCCCCTGCACCCTCTTGCCGATCGCGTAGGCGCCCCCGCCTACGATGGCGGCACGCAAGAGAAATGGCATGGTCTCCTCCCTCGTTCGGTGGCCGAATCTTTACCTGGGCTCGAGCCGATCCTCGGCTCGCGTGAACCGGCCGCTGGCTCGGCGCCGCGGCGCCTCTCACGGTAGGTGCCTCATACCCTCCGCAACTTCCTCACGTAACCTGTGAAGCGCTCGACGATAGGAATCATAGAGCCACGTAAACGGTAGTCGCCGGAACGGCTCTTCTTCGGAGGTGCCCGCGCTCGCAGCCGCGTACTTCGTGTACCATCGGCGGCGGACGGCCACCCCAAGCGAATCGAGATGCGTCATGCACGACCAGAGCGCCCTTCGATCCGGCGAGCTGACCGCGATCTACGACGCCATCTACGCCGACCGCGACGACATCGGGTTCTGGCGCGCGCTGACGGCTTCTCCGGGCGGGCCCGTCCTCGAGCTTGGCTGCGGGACGGGGCGTGTCCTGCTTCCCCTGGCCCGCGCCGGCGTCGAGATCACCGGCCTCGACCTCTCCGCGCAGATGCTGGCGCGCTGCCGCGCCGGGCTTCGCCTTGAGACGCCGGAGGTCCGCGACCGGGTGCGGCTGGTCGCGGCGGACATGACGTCGTTCGATCTCGGCCGCCGCTTCGCCGCGATCATCTGCCCGTTCGGCGGCTTTCAGCAACTGCGCACCGTGGAGCAGCAGCTTGCCTGCCTCGAGCGCTGCCGCGGCCACCTGCTGCCGGATGGCAGGCTCGTGCTCGACCTGCCCAACCCCGACCCGGCGCCGTCGCCGTATGCCCGCGACGAGGCGGCCGAGGGAGAGGACGCGGCACAGCTCTGCGACTGGACGGACGGCCGGCGGATCCGCTGGTGGATGACGGTGACCGGCTACGACCGCTCGCAGCAGTGGACCGAGTGCGAGGTGACCTACGAGATCTCAGAAGCCGACGGGACGACGCGGCGCGTCGCCGAGACGCTCGGCCTGCGCTACATCTTCCGCTACGAGCTCGAGCATCTGCTCGTGCGCTCCGGCTATCGGCTCGTCGCCCTGTACGGCGACTACGACCGCTCGCCCTTCGCCGACGGCTCGCCGGCCATGATCGCCGTGGCCGAGCCCGCGACGCCGGCTTCCGGCTAGCCGTCGGCGGCCGGTCCCGGTTGCGGCCGGCGTTCGTCGGGTATTGTTGCCGCAGCCGCCGACTGAGAGACCCGCTTGGGGGGTGCGAAACGCCGCAAGACGACGACCCACAGCTCGCCGACCATGCCACCGGTCCCGGCCCCTCGCGGGCACGCCTGCGGGCGTTGCTCCACGACATCGACACGCTCGATCGTGCGGTCTTCGCCACCATCGCGGCGACGCCGACGCCGGCCCTCGACGAGCCCCTGCGCCGGCTCGGCCGCGCCGCCGACCGCTCCAAGCTGTGGTTCGGCGCGGCGGCCGGTCTGGGCGCCCGGGGCGGCCATCGCGGCCGCCGCGCCGCGCTCGTGGGCCTGGCCTCGCTGGGCACGGCCTCGGCCACCGTGAACCTGGCCGTCAAGTACGGTGCCATGCGGCCGCGTCCGGAGCGGCCGCTGGTCGACGGCGGCCGTCAGCTGCCGATGCCGCGCTCGTCGTCGTTCCCGTCGGGACACTCGGCGTCGGCCTTCGCCTTCGCGGTGGCCGCCGGCAACCAGCTCCCGCTCCTCGCCTTGCCGCTGAACGCGGCCGCCGGCCTGGTCGCTTACTCGCGCGTGCACACCGGCGTCCATTACCCGTCAGACGTGGTCGCCGGCAGCGCCATCGGTGGCGCGATCGGCACGATCGTGCGCAGCGGTCTGTTGTGGGGCATCGGCCGGCGCACGGCGCGCCGCCGGCGCGCCGGCGACACGCCGGCCGGCTGACCGTAGCCCGGCCCTGCGGCCCAGCCCCCGCCCGCGCCCCTCAGCCGCCCCGTGGCGGCAAGCGGCCCTCGCCGGCGGCGCGCGCGACGCGCGCCAGCGTACGCGCCAGGCGCAGCGGCTCGGGTGTGCGACGTGAACCAGTCAGCGCGAGCAGCACGTCGCGCGCGGTCTCCGGCGTGGTGCGCCAGGCGGCGTGCGCGCACAGGGGGTTCGTCCCGGCCCGCGTGCGCACCGCGTAGCCCACCACCGTCCCCTCGAGCACGAGCGGCGCCGTGGCCCCGCGATCCTGGCCAGGCGGTGTCGCGGCGTCGGCCAGCAACGGGCGGTTGGTGACACCGACCGTCGGCAGGTCGAGCACGGCGCCGAGATGGAGCGCCAGGCCGGCACGGCGCGGATGGTCGCGGCCGGTGGCGTCGACCACGACGAGGTCGGGGCGCCGCTCGAGCGCGCGAAGGGCGCCCTCGAGCAGCGCCCCCTCACGCAGGCCCAGCAACCCGGCCGCGTACGGCGCGCCGCTCGCGCCCCGCAAGACCGCTGTCTCGCCCGGGCGCCGGCCGTGGGTGCAGGCGGCGGCCGCCCAGGCGGGCTCGCCGGCGCGACCCGGTCCGTGAGGTCCCGTGGGAAACGTGACGAACACGCCGGCCGCCACGAGATCGTCGGACTCGACGGGGAGCTCCCACCGGACTACCTCGTCGGCGGCGGCGGCGAGACGGCCCTGAAGCTCGACGAGCTCCCCGGCGCTCGTGGGCCAGCGCATCGCGGCTCTAGACGCGGGCGGTGTCGCGCTCGTAGACGACGACGGAGAGCGCGGTCAGAGCGACGCTCCAGACCGCGACCACGATCCAGCCCAGCGCGCCCCAGGGGTGGCCGCCGACCGCCACCCGGCTCGCCTGCACGAGCCAGTACGAGGGCAGGAATTGGGCGATGGCGTGCAGCACCCCGTGGCTGCCGATGGGAAACCAGGTGCCGCTGATGAAGGCAAGCAGCGAGACCGTGCCGCCGACCACCGGGCCGATGGAGTCGACCGTAAGCAGGTGCCCCACGAAGATGCCGAGCGCCGCGAACGGGATCAGGCCAACCAGCACGAGACCGGTCATCTCGAGCCAGCGGTCGACCGGCAGGCGCACGCCGAGCACCGTGCCGGCCAGGTAGAGCAGGGCGATGGTCACCCCGGCCATGGTGTAGGCGGTCGTCACCTTCGCCCGGAAGTAACTGCGCGGCCTGAGCGGCGTGAGCCGGAGCTGGCGGTTCCAGCCGGCCTCGCGTTCGCCGGCGATGCGGGCCCCGCTCGACAGCATCGCCGCCATGGTGCCGAAGGCGATCAGGCCGAGCATGTAGTAGAGCGGCGCCGAGATGCCGGTGCCGACGAAGTCGGTCACGTTGCGGTTGGGCCCGGCGATCAGGAAGTACAGCACGAGCGGGAACCCCAGTGAGAAGAGGAAGAAGCGCTTGCTGCGAAACGTGCGCAGCAGCTCGAAGCGGGTGTAGGCCGCGGTGCTCATCGCGCCGCCGCCCGCGAGCGGGGCTCGCCGTCCTCGCCGCCGCGCTCACCGGCGCCCACCTGCCCGCCGCCCCGCTCGTCGTCGCCGCCGGTCAGGCGCAGGAACGCCTCTTCGAGGCCGGCGCCCGCGACCTCGATATCGCGCGCCTCCGGGTAGCGGCCGAGCAGCGCGCGCAGGGCGGCATCGGAGTCGCTGCAGGCGAGCACGACGGCCTCGCCGCGGCGCTCGGCGTGGGTCACGCCGGGCAGCGCCTCGAGAGCGGCCGTCTCGACACCCGGCAGTGTCACCTTGATGGTCCGCGAGCCCACCATCGCCTTGATCTCGTTGGTCGGCCCGTCGGCGACGACGCGCCCGCCGGCCATGAGCACGGCGCGGTCGGCGTAGACGTCGGCCTCCTCGAGGTAGTGGGTCGCGAACAGGACCGTGCGGCCACGCGCCGCGAAGGCACGCATGGTCGTCCAGAACTCGCGGCGGCCCTCGACGTCCATGGCGGCCGTAGGCTCGTCGAGCACGAGCAGCCGCGGGTCGCTGACGAGGGCGATGGCAAAGCGCACCCGCTGCGTCTGCCCGCCCGACAGCTTCTGCGTGCGCTGGTCGGCGAAGCTGCGGATGCCGGCGAGCGCGCAGACCTCGTCGACCGCCATCGGCGCCGGGTACAGCGAGGCCATCATGGCGATCAGCTCGCGCGCCGACACGTCGCGGATCAGCTCCCCGGTCTGCAGCATCGCGCCGATCGCCCCGGCCGACACCGCCTCGCGAGGAGCCTTCGAGAACACCGTCACCGCGCCCCGATCGGGGTGCAGGAGGCCGAGGATCATGTCGATCGTCGTCGACTTGCTGGCGCCGTTCGGGCCGAGCAGTGCGACCGTCTCGCCGGGCGCGATAGCCAAATCGAGATCGCGCACCGCCTGTACCGTGCCGTTCGGCGTGCGAAAGGCCTTCGCCAGGCCACGGGCCTCTATACCGCTCGACTCGGGTTCGTCGACCCCGCCAGCCACGGCACCTGCCGTCGTGCCGGCACGCGACGGCACCGCGGCGAGGTGCCGCGCCGCCGGGGCATCGTCGGCTCGGGGTGACTGAAGGTCGGACACAGGGCCGCTCCAGAAGGCGCCAACAGGCGGCGCGTCTCTCGTTCGAGCACGCCGCTGACCCTCAGGTGGTTCCCTTCCTTTGCAGCGTAAAACCGCGCGGCGACCAGTCCGGTGGACGGCGCTTCCAGGCGTCGAGCCAGGCCGGCAGCACGCCCACCAGCGTCGTCATGACCTCGACGCTGCGCCGCTCGAACTCGGCGGCGTCGTCGTAGACCTCGCCGCCCAGCGAGTCGACCAGGTCGCTGACGGCACGCAGGATCAGGCAGGGCACCCCGTTGCGGGCGGCCGTCCAGGCGATCGCCCCGCTCTCCCAGTCGGCGGCCACGGCGCCGAACCTGTCGCGCAGGCCGTCGACCTGGGCCGGCACGATGTCGCCGTCGGCCGAGACCAGACGGGCGCGCCGCACCGGCGACGGGTAGGGCGGCGGGCCCAGCCACGAAAGGTCGATCGCGGTGGTGAAGGCGGCGATCGCCTCGTCGGGGTCGGTCATCTGCTCGACGATGTCGTAGACGAGCGTCTCGTCGGCGAGCAGCACCTCGCCGCGGCCGACCTGGCCGGCGAGACCGCCGCACGTGCCCAGATTGACCAGCAGCTGCGGCGCGAAGCGGTCGATGACGTACTGGGCCGAGGCGGCCGCCGCGATCTTGCCCCAGCCGCCGTAGACGAGGGCCGTGACCAGGCCGGCGGGGTCGCCGGGCAGCGTGAACCACTCGCCGAACGGCGAGCACCGGCGGGGCTGTCCCGGGTAGAGCTTCTCGAGCGCGCGCCACTCGGCCGTGGCCGAGACCACGACGGCGACCACCTGCGAGCTCGCGGTCTCGTGCGGTCTGGGGCCGGCCGCCCAGGGCCCGTCTGCCGCCGCATCGTGCCTCGGCACCGATCCTCCAGCGCGTCGCTTCAGGGAAGCTTTCGCCGGCATCATAGCGCGGCGACCCCGCACGGGCGAGGCGCGCGCCGCTGCCGGCGGGGTATGATGCCGGGCGCATGAGCGATGCGCCGCAGGACACCACGGCACCACCCCCCGCCGGGCCCGGCAGCACTCGCCGGCCACGAGTGGTCGTGATCGGCGGCGGCTTCGCCGGCCTCTACGCCGCGAGGGGCCTCGCCGCCGCGCCGGTCGACGTCACGCTCGTCGATCGTGTCAACCACCACCTCTTTCAGCCGCTGCTCTACCAGGTCGCGACCGGCATCATCGACGAGGGCTCGGTGGCGCCGGCCCTGCGCAGCGTGCTGCGCGACCAGGCCAACGTCGAGGTGCTCCTGGCCGAGGTCACCGGGTTCGACCTCGCCGCCCGCACCGTGCAGGCCTACGCGCCCGACGAACGACCGCTCACGCTCGCGTACGACACCCTGGTCGTGGCCACCGGCGTGCAGACCGACTACTTCGGCCGCGACGACTGGTCGGCGGCGGCTCCCGGGCTCAAGTCGCTCGAGGACGCGCGCTGGCTGCGCAGTCACATCCTCGGCGCCTTCGAGATGGCCGAGCTCGCCACGAGCGCCGACGAGCGGGCCGCCTGGCTGACCTTCGTCGTGGTCGGCGCGGGACCGACCGGGGTCGAGCTCACCGGCGAGATCGCGACCCTCGCCCACCGCGTGCTGCCCCGCGACTTTCGCAACGTCTCGACCCGCGAGGCGCGCGTCGTGCTGATGGACGCCGGCCCCACCATCCTGCCGCGTTTTCCGCACTCGCTGCGCCGCCGGGCGGCGAGCGATCTCGCGGCGCTGGGCGTCGAGATCCGCGTGAACGCGACGGCCGAGGAGATCGACGTGGGCGGCGTCGCGGTGCGGCCGAGCGACGTCGAGACGGCCGCCACCGAGCGGCTGCAGGCACGCACCATCATCTGGGCGGCGGGAGTGCGGGCGGCGGCGGCGGCCGACGCCCTGGCGTCGGCCG
>DATIYD010000355.1:0-2015 GCA_035517975.1 Thermoleophilia bacterium
CGTTGACGATCTCGTTGGGGGCCATGCCCGCGGCCAGCGCGCGCGTGGCGACATCGGCGGCGGCGGCCGCGTCGTAGTTGACGATCGAATCGATCGCCTCTTGGATGAGCTCGTCCCTGTTGGCCATAGCGTGCAACTCCTCCTCAGGAAGTCGTGCCGTCCACTCGCGCTGGTTCAAGCGATCGGGTGCGCCCTGCCGCACGTGCGCCGCGCCTTGGGCGGCGCGCCGTTTCCGGGTCGCACAAGTATACAGGACGGTCCGTGGGCAAGCCCCCGTGCCCGGGACGACCGGCTTGATACAATGAGCTCATGCGGTACTACGGCGCGGTCATCCGCCCCCCAAGCGAGGCCTCGAGCCTCATCGTGCAGGTCACCTACGGTTGCTCCAACGCCTCCTGCGACTTCTGCTCGACCTACCTCGACAAGCCGTTCGCCGTGCGGCCCGCGCACGAGGTGCAGCGCGACCTCACAGGCCTGCCCGACAGCATCAAGGAGCGCGTCCGACGCGTCTTTCTCGCCGACGGCGACGCGCTCGCCCTGTCGCGGCGCCGGCTCGACGACATCCTCGGACTCCTGCGCCACGAGCTGCCGGCCCTCGAGCGCGTGAGCTGCTACGCCAACGCCCGCAACCTGCTGACCAAGAGCGCCGACGACCTGCGCGCCATCCGACGGGCCGGTCTCGAGCTGCTCTATCTGGGTCTCGAATCGGGCGACGACGACACGCTCACGGCGATCCACAAGGGCGTGAGCGTGACCGAGCAGATCGAGGGCTGCGCCAAGGCCACGGCCGCCGGCTTCGACCTGTCGGTCACGGCCATCCTCGGCGTGGCCGGCGCCGAGCGCTCGGCGGTGCACGCGACCGCCACCGGCGCCGCCCTGTCGGCCATCGATCCGCAGTACATCGGGGTGCTCAGCCTCATGGTCGAGCCCGGCACCCGCATGGAGGCGCGCGTGCGCAGCGGCGAGTTCGTCGTGCCCGACGCCTTCACCATGCTGCGCGAGCTGCGCGAGATGATCGCCGCCACCAACGTGACCGACGCCGTGTTTCGCTCCAATCACGCCTCGAACTACCTGCCGGTCGGCGGCCGTCTGCCGCAGGACAAGCAGGCGATGCTCGCGGCCCTCGACACGGTGCTCGCCATGCCCGAGCGGGTCCGCCTGAAGCCCGAGGAGTGGCGCCTCTTATAGAAGGGCCGGTCGCCGCCGGCTAGGATTTCTCGTCGCGCAGGTACGACCCGTAACCGCGCTTGAACCGGGTGGCAGCGTACTTCTGCAGCTTCCACTCCGGGATACGGCACTGCGGGCAGGCTTCGAAGAACAGCTTGTTGCGCAGCCAGCGCGCCGACCGGCTGGTCTTCGAATCGCGCACGATCATGATCTTGCCGCAGTGCGTGGTGAGGCGCGCCCGCGAGCCCAGCACCTCGAACTCCTTGATGCCGTGCAGCAGCCCGCGCCGCGACGGCCAGAGCTTCATCTTCTCGACCAGGCGAAAGAGAGGCACCTGCTTGCGGTAGTAGACGGCCTTGTTCGGATCGGTCGGCATGCCTGAAGTGTAGCAAAGCGGCGGGGAGCACGGGGCGCCGCGCGGCAGGCTCCACTATCATAGAAAGCGAGCGATCAGCCGAGGGAACCTCAAGATGACTATGAGCGGCTCAGCCACAGAGCAACGCCCGGCCCCCGCGCCCGGCGGCGGCGCCCCTGCGCGCAGCCGCCTGCGTCGCTACCTGCCGATCACCGCCTGGGCGCCCGGCTACGAACGCCGCTGGCTGCGCGACGACACGATCGCTGCCTTTACCGTGATCGGCCTGCTGCTGCCGGAGTGTCTGGCCTACGCGCAGATCGCGGGCGTGCCGCCGCAGGCCGGCCTCTACGCCACGCTGGCCGGCCTGACCGTCTACGCGGTGTTCGGCACCTCTCGCCAGCTCATGTGCTCGCCGACCTCGACCGCCGCCATCATGGTGGCCGCCGTGCTGGCCGCCCGCGGCGCCCACAGCCCGGCCGATGCGCTCGTCCTG
>DATIYD010000356.1:0-4965 GCA_035517975.1 Thermoleophilia bacterium
CGCCGACGAGGCTCGCGACGCGCGAGCCTCGCTGATGGCGGCGCGCGACGCCCTGGCCCGCGCCGCCGACGATCTCGCCCGCCTGCACGACGACATCAGCGGCCACGAGGCGGCGTATGCGGTCGTCGGCCGGCTCGCCCGAGTGGCCGACGGCGAGAACGACCTGCGCGTCTCGTTCCAGCGCTACATGCTGGCGGCCTATCTCGACGACGTGCTCGTCGTCGCCTCCGCCCGCCTGTCGGCCATGACCGACCAGCGTTTCACCCTGCATCGCCGCCAGCAGGGCGACAAGCGCCGGGCGCTGGGCCTCGACCTCGAGATCGCCGACGCCTACACGGGCGCCCGGCGCCCGGTCTCGACCCTGTCGGGCGGCGAGACGTTCCAGGCCTCCCTCGCCCTCGCCCTCGGCCTCGCCGAGGTCGTGCAGAGCTACGAGGGAGGCGTCAAGCTCGACACGGTGTTCGTCGACGAAGGCTTCGGCTCACTCGACCCAGACAACCTGGCCGCCGCCCTCGACACGCTCATCGGCCTGCAGACCGGCGGGCGTCTCGTCGGCATCATCTCGCACGTCGCCGACCTGCGTGAGCAGATCGAGGCTCGCCTCGAGGTCACGACCACGCGCGCGGGCAGTCAGGCGCGCTTCGTAGTACCCTGATCCGGTAGCTGCTCCGGGGATCCGGCCACCGCCGCGCAGGAGGCACGTCCGGTTGGACTCATCGCATCTGTCGCGCCATCGCGCCCGGCTCCTCGCGAGCGCCATCCTCGCCCTCGTCGCGCTCCTGGCCTGCACCGCCGCTGCCGCTCGCGCCGCCCCGGCCACGGCCACAGCGTCCACCGGCCGGCAACTCGAGGGCGACCACCTGCCGTTCATCACGGTCGCCGCGGCCGACGTCGAGGTCATGCGAGGCGCCACGGCGACCCTGCCGTTCCGTCTCGAGGGCGCGCACGGCAGGTCGCACGTGCGCATCGCCATCCGCAGAGCCGGCGGCACGACGACCAGGACCATCGTCGTGCCGGGCACGGTGCCCGCCGCGACCGACGAGAAGCTGTCGTTCGTCTGCCACCTCGCACCCGGTACGTATCTCTGGACGGTGGCCGCCACCGACGCCCGCGGCCACACCGCCGCGGCGCGGCTCTCCGCCCGCCTCACCGTCGACGCCGTGTTCCCGTCGTCGGCGGCGATCGCCCGCGCGATCGCCTGGCTCAAGGGCCGCTCGGGCGTGACGGCCGTCGCCGTGGTCGACACGGCCGGCGTGCTGCACGGCTGGCACCAGGACGACCAGTTCGTCACGGCGAGCGTGATCAAGGCCATGCTGCTCGTCGAGTACCTGCGCACCCACGCCACGGTCGGCTCGTGGGCGCGGGCCACGCTCACGCCCATGATCGAGTTCTCCGACAACAACGCCGCGCAGTCGATCTACCGGGTCGTCGGCGACCGCGGCCTCTACGCCCTGGCCAGGGCGGCCGGCATGAAACGCTTCTCCATCGCCGGACAGCTGTTCGGGGCGCAGCTCACCGCCGCCGACCAGGCGCGTTTCTTCTACCGGCTGCCCGGCCTCGTCCCGGCCGCCCACCGCGCGTTCGCCCTCCACCTGCTCTCCCACGTCGTCTCCCACCAGAGCTGGGGCATCCCGGCCGCGGCCCGGCCGCTGGGCTGGCAGGTCTGGTTCAAGGGCGGCTGGCGCGGCACGAGCATCGGCCAGCTGGTCCATCAGGTGGCGCGTCTCCACAAGGGACCGCGCACCTTCTCCATGGCGGTCTTCACCAACGGCGACCCCAGTCAGGGGTACGGCATCCTCACGATCCGGGGCGTGGCCGCCCGGCTCGTGGCCGGTACCTGAGGGGGCCGGCGAGCGTTCCCTGCTCGCGGAGCCGGCGGACCGCAGCCTCGACCAGATCCGTCCTTCGTGCCCAGGCGACGTGTCCACGGCCGTCGACGCCGTCGAAGTCGACCGGCTCGCCCACGGTCAGGCGCACGGTCGGCCAGCTCAGCCAGCGCCGGTCGGCGATGCCGTGCGCGCCGGTGATGGCCGCCGGCACGACCGGCGCGCCGCTTGCCGCCGCCAGGTAGCCGATGCCCGGCTCGAAGGGGTGCAGGGCGTCGTCGGTGAACAGATCGCCCTCGGGAAACAGGGCCACGACCTCGCCGGCGCGCAGCAGGTCGAGCGCCGCTCGCAGCGCGGCGCGGTCGGCGGCGCCCTTGCTGACCGGAAACGCGCCGAGGTGAGGGATCACCCGGCCCACGAAGCCCCGCCGGAACTGCACGACGTCGGCCATGAAATGGAGCGGCCGCGCGAAGGCGACACCGAGGATGATCGGGTCGAAGTCGCTCGGGTGGTTCGAGACGACGATCGCCGGTCCGCTGTCAGGCAGATGCTCCACACCGCTCAGCTCGTAGCGATGGTAGAGACGCAGCCCGCTCGTGAGCAGGCCGCGCGCGACCTTGTAGAGCGGCGGGTCGTCCTCCACGTAGAGCGGCAGGCGTCTCGTGGCGCGTGTCACGACCACGTCATCACCCCCTCGTGGCGACTCTCTACCCGGCCGCGCCCAACGGCACGCTCGGGGCCTGACCCCCCTGGCGGGTAGAATCGCGGCGGCAGCAGCATCGCGGGCCGCCGCTTCGCCGCGGCGCCCGAGCCGTCCGGCCCGGGAGCGAGCACGGTCGTGAGCCGTTTCAGCGAGACCTTTCGCGCTTCACCCGCCCTCAAGGCGACCGTCGCCAGCCTGGGCGCCCTGCAGCTTCTCGTCGTCCTCGTCTTCGTCGCCGCCAACCAGTTCTTCAACGTCGGGGCCACCCTCTCGTTCGCAGCCTCGGGCCATGCCGACCGGCTGCGCGCGTTCATCGCCTGGCAGATCGTCGGTGGACTGTTCGGCCTCGGGGTGAATCTCACCTTCGCGGGCCTCGTGCGTTACTGGTCGTTGAGCTTCGCCAACGTCACGGGCATCGGTCTGGCCTTCGTCTCCGCCCAGGTGTTCGCCGCCTACATGGTCCTCCACGAGCCCTTCGCCTGGCCTGAGTGGCTCGGCACTAGCCTCGTGTTCGCCGGCGTGATCCTGATCGCGGTCGGCCATCGCTGAAGAGAACGACCGGTGTGCGGCCGCCGATGCCTCTGGCAACCGGTCCGCGGCGCCGTCGGGGTCAGGCTCGCCGGTCGGCCGCCATCTGCACGCCCATGGCGCGCAGCGACGGCGTGAGCGCGGCGCGCACGAGCAGCGCGGCGAGCAGCAGGCCGGCGCCCACGAAGAGAGCCGTGACGCTGGCCCGCATGAGGACGCCGCACAGGGCCTCGGACACCGGCACCAGGCCGACCGAGGCAAAGAGGACGAGGCTCATCATGCGACCCATCATGGCCGCCGGCGTGCGGCCCTGCAGCCACGAGAAGAAGAAGACCACGAGGTAGCCGCTGGCGGCGCCCATGGCAAACACCGGCGCCGCCATCTGGAAGAGCGTGCCGGAGAAGCCGAGCAGGGCCATCGCCACTGAGAAGACGGCGCACAGGCCGAGCAGCACCGATCCCATGAGCCGCGCCGGCGGGCGCGGCAGCAGGCCGCCGGCCGCGATGCCCAGCAGCGAGCTTCCGCCGAAGGTCGACATGATGATGCCGTAGCCCGCGGCGCCCTCGCTCAGCCGGCGCGCGGCGAGCACGGGGATGCCGACGAGCATCGGCCCCACGATCAGGAAGTTCACGGCGACGATGATCGTGAACAGCATGCGCAGGGTGGGGTCGTCCCACATGTAGCGCAGGCCGGCGCGGATGGAAGCGACCACGCCGCCATCCGCGCCGGCCTGATCCTCGGGCACGAAGCGCCGCACCCGCAGGAGCTGCAGCGTGAGCAGGGAGACGAGGAACGTGCCGGCGTCGATGGCCAGGGCCACGCCGACGCCGGTGAGGTCGTGGCCGGCGCCGGCCAGGCCGGCGATCAGCACGCCGGCCAGCGCCGGCGCCAGGAACTGGGCCACCTGCTCGAGCCCCAGGACGACCGCGTTGGCGGTCTCGAGCCGCTCCCCGCCGGCGATCTGCGGCACGATCGCGTTCTGGGCCGGATAGAAGAAGCCGTCGCCGAGGCCGAAGACCACGGCGAAGACGAACAGCGTCCAGACGTGGACCGTGCCCAGGAGGACGATCGCGGCGAGCGCCGCCACGGTCACGAGACGGGCGGCGTTGGCCGCCATCATCACGCCGCGCGGCGAGAAGCGGTCGGTGACCGCGCCGCCGACCAGCATGAAGAGCGCACGCGGCACGTTCTGGATGGCGAGGACCGCGCCCAGCACGATGAGGTTGCGCGTGACCGCAAGGACGAGCCAGGGCAAGGCGATCAGCAGGAACTGGTCGCCGAGCAGCGAGACGCCCTCGCCGGCGACCAGCAGGCGGAAGTCGTGCAGTCTGAAGACGCCGAGCAGGCTCGCCCGCGACGGCCCCGTCGGCTGTTCGTCTTGTCCGCTCACGCCCCTGTGTGGTTGCGCGCTCACATGGCGGTCGTTACCCGGCGCACGGCATACCACGCACCATTGCCACGTGTCGTGCCCTGAAGGCGATGGTCCGCGCGGCCCGGCTACTTGCCGATCGCGAGGTACTGCTGGACCCTCTCGAGCCAGTCGACGATCGCGATCTTCTGCGGACACAGGTCTTCGCAGGCGCGGCACTGCGTGCAGGCCTCGGCACGCTCCGATTCGCTGAGCCAGCCGTAGGCGAAGCGCGCGGCGGCCGGTCCGCCACCGTAGATCTCGGCCTCGTTGTAGATGTCGAGCACCTCGGGGATGTTGACCCCGCTCGGGCAAGGCAGGCAGTAGCGGCAATCGGTGCAGGGGATCGGGCTGAGGGCCAGATAGGCGTCACGGACCTGCCGGCAGGTCGCGAGCTCGGCTGCGTCGAGAGCGCCGACGCGCGATGCCTCGGCGCTCACCAGGTTGGCCTCGAGCTGCTCCATGCTGCTCATGCCCGACAGCAGGAACCCCACCTCGGG
>DATIYD010000357.1:0-7135 GCA_035517975.1 Thermoleophilia bacterium
CCTCTGGCCGCCGATCGGCTTCATGGTGGGCTGGGCGTACGCGGCGGTCGAGGTGCTGATCGTGCCGCTCGTCATGCTGCAGCTCGGTTACACGGTGGCCGGCGAGTGGCACTCCGAGAGCGCGTCGTTCCCGCTCGGCGCCTGGTGGGTCTTCATGCTGGCCGGCACGTTCCTGGTCTGCTGGCTCGTCTATCGCGGCGTCCACACCTCGACCAGCACCGGCGTCTGGCTGGGCTTCGTCGAGATCCTGGTGTTCCTCGTCCTGTCGATCGTGCTGGTCGTCAAGGCCGGCGATCACAACACGCTGGCCGTCTTTACCACGAAGTACGCCAACGCCAAGGGCTTCGTGGGCTTCTCCGGCGTGATCGCCGGCGCCGTCGGCGCCCTGCTGGCCTTCTCGGGCTTCGAGGCCGCGGCGCCCCTGGCCGAAGAGACCAAGAACCCGCGCCGCAACATCCCGCTGGCGGTGATCGGCGCCACCGTGGCGATCGGCGCCCTCTACATCTTCACGACCTACGCCGCCGACGTCTCGTTCGGGCCGCGCATCTTCCAGGGCTTCGCCTCATCGGCCAACGGCGTGCCCTGGGACGGCTTGGCGCGCACCGTGTCCGGTGTGTTCTGGCTGCTCGTGCTGATCGCCATCATCAACTCCACGCTGGCCAACGCGAACTCCGGCACCAACGTGTTCACCCGCACCGCGTACGCCTTCGGCCGGGTCGGCGCCTTCCCGCGCATCTGCGCCGACCTGCACCCGCGGTTCAAGTCGCCTCGGGTGGGCATCCTGATCGAGCTGGTCCTCAGTTGCGTCCTGGGCCTGGCCCTCGGTTTCAAGTACACGCCGCAGGTGGCCTTCGGCATCATCGGCACCGGCCTGGTCGTCATGGTGGTGCCGGTGTACATGGTCGCGAACCTGGCCTGCATCGGCTTCTTCGCCAGGCACCGCAAAGAGGAGCAGCACCTCGTCTATCACATCCTGGTGCCCATCGTCGGCTTCGTCTTCCTGCTGCCCGGCTTCATGAGCGCGGCCGGCATCACCGGCGTGCCGGGCCTGTCGTTCATCGTGGCGCTGTCGTCGCCCTACAAGTACGCGGCCTACGGCATGGCGGCCTGGCTGATCCTGGGCATCGTCGTGCTCCTGGTGCTGCGCTCACGCAACCCCCGCGCCGTCGCGGCGGTCGCTCAGATCCACTTCGAGGACGACGACATGGTGGCCGCCATGTCCGCCGACGAACGTCGCTGATCACCGGCGCTCGAGCGTCACGACAGGAGGCATGACGATGGCTACGCCGACCGTCACCAAGGACCAGATCGTGCTGCGCATGTCGCACTCGGCGGCGCCCGTGGCGCGCATCGCAGCAGACACGACGATCCGGCTCGAGACCGCCGACTGCTTCTCCGACCAGGTGCAGGGGCCCGACGACGTCGGCAGGGGCCTCGACTGGAACACGGTCAACCCGGCCACCGGGCCGGTGTACGTCGAGGGCGCCGCCCCCGGCGACGTGCTCGTCGTGCGCATCGAGCGTCTCGAGGTGGCAGACCACGGCGTGATGTGCACCGGTGGCGGCTGGGGCGTGCTCGGCGACCGCATCGCCGAGCTCTCCTGGCGCTTTCTGTCGATCGCCGACGGCCGGGCCGGCTGGGAAGGCGGTCCCCGCTTTGCGATCCGCCCCATGATCGGCGTGATCGGCGTGGCGCCGGCCGGCGACGACGTGCCCTGTGGCACCCCCGGGCCGCACGGCGGCAACATGGACACGCGGCTGATCGGCGAAGGCGCGACGCTCTACCTGCCGGTGCAGGTCGACGGCGCGCTGCTCGCGGCCGGCGACCTGCACGCCGCCATGGGCGACGGCGAGGTGGCGGTGACCGGGGTCGAGGTGGCCGGCGCCGTGACGCTGCACGTCGGCCTGCGGCGCGACCTTGCCCTGAACGATCCCCTGCTCGAGAACGGCGACCTCGTGGCCACCATCGCCTCGGCGTCGACGCTCGACGAGGCTGCGGCGAGCGCGACCGCGGCCATGGCCGAGCTCCTGCACGCGCGTCTCGGGCTCGATCTGGCCGACGCGGTCATGCTCATGAGCGCCGTCGGCGAGGTGCGCGTCTCGCAGATGGTCGATCCTCTGCGTACCGTGCGCTTCGAGATGCCCAAGTCGGCCTACGAACCCTCGTACGGCCCCCTGCTCTAGCGAGCCGGCCGCCAGAAAAGCGCCCGTGAGCGGCCGATTCGTCGCGCAAGCGGGTACACTCTGGGGCGGACGCGGGAGCGGCGGCACACGATCGCAGCGGCAGCTTCGAGGGTCCCGTGCCGGCGCCGCGACCAAAGGCCGCGGGCAGTTGTTCTCAGAGGCGCACACTTTGGCACATGCCGCCCTTCCGAGAAGCAATCGGCATCACCGCCGCGCGCCGCGCGCGGCGACTGCGGCCGTACCCTTTCGGACCTGCAATTCGTGCGAAAGACGACCGTGTTTCACGGTTGCAGCGCCCCGCTCGGTCCCGTAGGCTTGTCGCGTTCCGTGCGAAGCTCAGGTGTGCACAGAATCCACCATGAGCCCACAATCGTCATCTAGGGAGAGACATGAAGGAACGGAATCTTCTCGAAGATCTGGTCGCGGTCAGTCCCGGCATGGAGATCTGGTGGGACTCTTCGCCGGTCATCTTCGGTAACTGGTGCAAGAAGATGCTTGCCAAGGCCGAGCCTGGCGACCAGGACAACCTCAAGCGCCAGTTCACGCGCATGTACGACGTCGACCATCCGCTGGGCCAGCTGTTCCGCGGCGTCACGACCAACCCGCCGCTGTCGCTGGCCGCCTTCAAGGACGACCCGCCGTACTGGCAGGGCGTCGCCGACGACATCCTGCGCGAGAACAGCGACCTCGACACCGAGTCGCTCTTCTGGCTGCTCTACAAAGAGGTCGTCAAGCGCGGCTCCGACATGTTCCTGCCGCTCTTCGAGGCCTCGGGCCACAAAGAGGGCTTCCTCTCCGGCCAGTGCGACCCGCGCAGCGCGTTCGACAAGGAAGCCATGCTCAAGCAGGCCGCCGAGATCCACGCGGTCAACCCCAACGTCATGGTGAAGGTGCCCGGCACCGCCGAGGGCTACGAGGTCATCGAGGAGCTCACCGCGCAGGGCATCGCCACCAACAACACGCTCACCTTCGTGCTGCCCCAGCTCATGGACTGCGCCAAGTCGGTCATGCGCGGCCTCGAGCGGGCTCGCGCCAACGGCGTCGACCTCTCGAACTGGCGCTCGGTCATCACCCACATGGAAGCCCGCTACGGCGACCTCGGCGGCCTGCGCGAGGCCGGTGCCGAGAAGGGCATCGAGGTCAGCGAAGGCGACGTGCGCCTCGCCGAGCTCGCCATCTTCAAGAAGGCGTACCGCATCATCAACGAGCGTGCCTACCAGAGCAAGATGCTCTCCTGCTCGCTGCGCGTGGGTCCCACGGTCGACGGCAAGCTGCGCCTCTGGCACCTCGAAGAGAAGGCCGGAGCCGCGGTGGTCGTCACCTGCCCGCCGAGCTTCATCGACGAGGTCATCAACTTCCCGGGCGCCGAGGACATCAAGTTCGAGCCGCACCGCATCGACGTCGATCCGCCCAAGGCCGTCATGGACAAGCTGCTGCGCATCCCGTACTTCGAGCGGGCCTACGCCGAAGACGGCTACACCAGGGCCGAATACAACACGCACCCGGCGCTCATGAAGACCGCCGAGGCGTTCTCAAAGGCTACGCAGGAGATGGTCGACTTCGCCGCCCGCTGCCTCGAGGGCAGCTGCGCGCCGGCCACCCCGGGTTCTTGACGATTATCGGCTGACGAAAGGACTGAGAATGGCGGACGAGACCACGAAGCAGGTCAGCGACCTCTTCCAGCCGTGGGTCATGACGGCCCCGCAGTACAGCATCGCGGTGTGTGACACGGCTTGGGAGCACCCCGAGCTCGGTCGCATGATGCTGAACGAGAACCCGATCCCGCCCTCGGAGAAGGTCGTCCAGGCGGTATCCGACATCATCAAGCAGGGCAACCGCTACAACGGCACCATGCAGCGCCTCAAGGGCAAGCTGGCCGAACTGCACGGCGTCAAGCGCGAGAACATCGCGGTGGCGAACGGCTCCTCCGAGACGATCGACGCCATGATGCGCATCTTCATGGCGCCGGGCGACGAGTTTCTGTGCTCGATCCCGACCTTCGAGATGTTCCCCTCGCGGGCCGGCCTGCACGGCTGCAAGTCGGTGCAGATCCCACTGCGCGAGCCCGACCTGCAGTACGACGTCGAGGGTATGCTCGCGGCGGTCAACGAGAAGACCAAGCTGATCCTCATCATCAACCCCAACAACCCGACCGGCATCTTCATCGACGACGCCGACCTCATCAAGTTCTGCGAGCTCGGTATCCCGCTCTGCGTCGACGAGGCCTACCTCGACTATCACCCGCAGGTCGGGGCGAAGGTCGACCTGGTCAAGAAGTACCCGCACGTGTTCCTGTCGCACACGCTCTCCAAGGCGTATGGTCTGGCCGGCGTGCGTCTCGGCTACATGGTCGGCCACCCCGACGTGGTCGAGGCTTTCAACCGCATGTACCTGCCCTGGAACGTCAGCCTCATGGCCATGGCCGCCGCCGAGGCGATCCTCGACAACCACAGCGAGGTCGACGAGAAAGTCGCCTACAACAACTCGTGGATGGACAAGTTCCAGGAGGCGCTCAAGGCCAAGGGCCTGAAGCCCTTCCCGCCGCACGGCAACTACATGCTGGTCGACGCCAGTGCCGCCGGCAAGACGTCGCAAGAGATGGTCGATGCGGCCAAGGCGCAGGCGCAGGTCATCATCAAGACGATCAAGCCCATCAACGGCAAGGAGGGCTTCTTCCGCGTCACACCCGGCACGGTGCCGGAGAACGAGCGCTTCGTCGGGTGGATCAAGAGCTACTTCGCCTGAGCCCGAGGCGAGAGCCCGGACGAACGTGTCCGGTCGCTGAAGTCCGCACATGCCCTCCCCCCGTGAAAAGGGGGAGGGCATGTGCGCTTGAGGGATGACATCAAGGGAGAGTGAAAGGACGCCCATGACCCCAGAGCCGAACGCACTGACCCTCGAGGAACGGTGTGTCGATACCATCCGCTTCCTGGCCGTCGACGGTGTCGAGAAGGCCAAGTCCGGTCATCCGGGCATGCCGATGGGCGCCGCTCCCATCGCCCACACGCTCTTCACGCGGCACCTGCGCTTCGACCCGGCCGACCCTGCCTGGCCCGACCGTGACCGCTTCGTGCTGTCGGCCGGTCACGCCAGCATGCTGCTCTACTCGATGCTGCACCTGACCGGGTACGACCTGAGCCTCGACGACCTGCGCCAGTTCCGCCAGTGGGGCAGCAAGACGCCGGGTCACCCCGAGTACGGTCACACCGCCGGCGTCGAGACCACGACCGGTCCCCTGGGCCAGGGCTTCGCCAACGCCGTCGGCATGGCGATCGCCGAGCGCTTCCTGGGCGCCACCTTCAACGGCGACGGCCCCGCCGTCGTCGACCACTTCACCTACGTGCTGGCCGGCGACGGCTGCATGATGGAAGGCATCAGCAGCGAGGCCGCCTCGCTGGCCGGCCACCAGCAGCTCGGCAAGCTCATCGTGCTCTACGACGACAACCACATCACGATCGACGGCTCGACCGACCTGGCGTTCACAGAGGATGTCTGCGCCCGTTTTGCCGCCTACGACTGGCACGTGCAGCGCGTGGCAAACGGCGACGACGTCGAGGCCATCGATGCGGCCATCGCCGCGGCCAAGGCGGCGACCGGCCAGCCTTCGCTGATCGCCGTGCGCACCCACATCGGCTGCGGCTCGCCCAACAAGCAGGACAAGGCCGCGGCCCACGGCGCGCCGCTCGGCGCCGACGAGGTCAAGCTGACCAAGGAAGCCTGCTACTGGCCGCTCGAGCCGGCCTTCTTCGTGGCCGACGACGTCAAAGCGTTCTACGAGCAGGCCGCCGAGCGCGGCGCGGCCGCGCATGCGGCGTGGCGCGAGCGCCACGCCGCCTGGCGCGCGGCCGACGCCGCTCGCGCGACGGCCTGGGACGACGCCTGGGCGCACCGCCTGCCCCAGGGCTGGGACGCCGACCTGCCGGCTTTCGCGGCCGACGAGCCGGCCGTCGCCACGCGCTCGGCGTCGGGCAAGGTCATCAACGCGGTGGCGCCGCACCTGCCCAACCTGATCGGCGGCTCGGCCGACCTCGCGCCCTCCAACAACACGCTGATCAAGGACGTCGCCGACGTGCAGGCCGCGACGCCGGCCGGCCGCAACTTCCACTTCGGCGTGCGCGAGCTGGCCATGGCCGCCATCGGCAACGGCCTCGCCGCTCACGGCGGCACGCGCCCGTACGTGGCGACCTTCTTCGTGTTCGTCGACTACATGCGGCCGGCCATGCGCCTGTCCGCGCTCATGGGCCTGCCGGTCACCTACATCCTGACCCACGACAGCGTCGGGGTCGGCGAGGACGGCCCGACCCATCAGCCGATCGAGCACCTCGCCATGCTGCGCGCCACGCCGAACTTCATCGACCTGCGCCCGGCCGACGCCAACGAGACGGTCGAGGCCTGGAAGATCGCGCTGCAGACGAGCGACGCGCCGGTCGGCCTCATGCTGACGCGTCAGAACCTGCCGACCATCGACCGCGCCGTCTACGGGCCGGCCGGCGGCGTCGCCCGCGGCGCCTACGTGCTGGCCGACGCCGCCGACGGCGGCGCTCCCGACCTCATCCTGCTGGCCAGCGGCAGCGAGGTGCAGCACGTCCTGGCCGCTCACGAGCGCCTGGCGGCCGAGGGAGTGCGTTCGCGCGTGGTCAATATGGCGTCGTTCCGCTTGTTCGAGCGCCAGGACGCGGCCTATCGCGAGAGCGTCCTGCCGGCCGCCTGCCGCTGCCGCCTGGCGGTCGAGGCGGCGGCCAGCTTCGGCTGGGACCGCTGGGTGGGCCCCGACGGCGAGATCATCGCCATCGACCGCTTCGGCGCCTCGGCGCCGGCCGGCACCGTCTTCGAGCGCTTCGGCTTTACGGCCGACAACGTCTACGACCGCGCCAAGGCGCTCGTAGCCGCGGCGGCCGCTCCGGTGGCGTAAGACCCGGTGCGACCAGACGGCGGCCGCGCCGGCCACCCAC
>DATIYD010000358.1:0-4053 GCA_035517975.1 Thermoleophilia bacterium
CTAGCGAGAAGCTCGACCAGATCGAGCGAGAGTTCCTGCGTCGACACCCGCGCCTGCCGCAGAGGGCCGTTGGCCACCCCACGACCCTCGCGTATCTCGGGCTGAGCGTCCCCGGGATCGCCGGGCGCCCGGCGCCCAGCAGACTTGGGCGACACGCAGCCTGGCTCGAGGATGCCTCCGCCGCCGAGATCGCGGCCTCGATCGATCTGGACGCTTATCTAGCCCTGGACGTGGCGATGGAACTGGCCACGATGGAGCGCGATCTGGGCAAGCTCGAAGCCCTGCGCGCCTGTCTGAGACTCGAGGCGCCTGACCAGCTGTACGCCTGCCTCGAGAGCGCCGAGAGCGCGAAGGTCCCCGGGCGGCGCTAGGGAACCGTGATGAGCGACGTCCCGTCGGCGCCGTAGCCGGTCAGCGTGAACCCCTGACCGCCGTCGACCTGCTCGTAGGCGTAGTCACCCGCGCCGGTGCCGGGCATCATGGGCTGCCCGGTGACGGGGTTGGTGGGCCAGGTCTGCACGCTCTGGACGTAGGCGGCAAAAGCGCCGCTCGAGACGACGAGGTCCGCCGTTGGATAGAGGTTCTGGTGATCGGCGGCCCACGACTGCACGGCGGCTTGCAGCGTGTGGATACCGGCCGTGATCTGATCGTTCTGCTGGGCGCTCGGATCGGGACTGCCGCTGGACGTGGGTTGCGGTGTGCTGGTGGGCTGCGCCGTGGCTATGGGCGCCGCGGCATGCGTGGTCTTGGCCTTGGGCGTGACGGGTGGTGTGTCGGGCGGTGTCATCACGAGCTTGTGTCCGACCAGCGAGAGGATGCTGCCGCTCTCGTAGCCGGGCGCCGGCACGAGCTTGCCGTCCTTGAACCGATAGGGGATCGGCGCCACGTTCGGCATGGGTATCTGCAGGGCAAAGCCGTCGGACGTGCGCGAGATGCGCACGGTCCAGGTGCCGCCCGTGACGGGGTCGGGCACCCGCCAGGAGCCGACGAACTGCTGCCCGGCCGGACCGCGAAAGGCCATGACGGCGGCCAGCACGGCGACCAGGGCCACCGCGCAGATGAGAGCCGGCAAGGTCGCCCTCGACGACTTCAACCGGTCCAGCGCTCGTTGGAGAGACTCGTTCACGACACGGCTGTCATCGACCTGCAAGCCTGCGGACTTGACGGTCGGTTGCGTGCGACGGCGGGACCAGTGCGGACGGCATGGACGGCATGGACGGTACCGGGGTGCGTGCCGGGGCTACGGCACCGTGACGATCGGCGAACCGTCGACGCCGTAGCCGGTCACCCGAAACGAGTACCCGCCTTTGAGCTGCTCATAGGTGTAGTCGCCGGGGCCGCGCCCGGGCGTCATCGGTCGCCCGGTCACCGGGTTGCCCGGCCAGTTGTCGACGTAGGCCGCGAAGGCGCCGCCCGGCACGACCAGCCCCGCCTTGGGGTACGCATCTCCGTGATCGACCGCCCACGACTGCACGGCCACCTGGATGACGTGAACGCCCTCTGTGATCGAGGCGTCGTCTGCGCTCTTGTCTGGCGCGGTCGATTGAGCGGCGAGCGGCTCCAGGGTCACGCTGCTCCCCGGTGCGCCGGGGCTCGAGTGCAACGACGTCATCACGACCCGGCCGCCGACGATCGAGAAGACCGCTTGGCCGCCCGCCGTGGGCACGAGCTTGTCGTCGTCGAACTTGTATGAGGTCGCCACCCCGACTGAGGGGACGTAGACGGAGAACCCGGCGCCCGCGCGAGAGATCCGCAGGACGACCCAGGCGTTCGAGCCGGACTCGTAGATGCGC
The DNA here is from genome assembly GCA_035517975.1 of Thermoleophilia bacterium. Classification (GTDB taxonomy): domain Bacteria; phylum Actinomycetota; class Thermoleophilia; order UBA2241; family UBA2241; genus Bog-752. The sequence continues at coordinate 1,794 of DATIYD010000358.1, forward strand.
CAGGAGCCCACGAACCGGTCGCCGGCCCGACTGTCGGACGGCCGCGTCGCCATGATCAGGGCGAACGCGGCAGCCGAGAAGGCGACGATCACCAGGACGACCAGCGCGTTTCTCGAGAGTCTCATGCCTCGATCGTAGAAGACAGTACGACGGTGAGGCTATCGACACAGGCGCGGCCGGACTTGAAGGAGATGGCGAGTAGAGGAGGAGAGGCGGGTAGGGGCGGCAGGCGTCAGCCTGCCGCCCCTACCCGCCGCGATATCGTCTCGCGCTGGGGACGGCGTGCGCCGAGGTCGGTCCGGCGAACCTCTGCGGCGTCTCAGACCGCGACCAGCGCCCGAGCCGCGGCGATCAGGTCGTCGCGGGCCTGCCAGTCGCCGGTATCCTGCAGGCCGGTGGCGACGAGCTCGCCGGCCGGCTTCATGCCGAGCCAGCTCATGCCGTAGGCGATGGTCGAGTACACCTGCAGACCGAAGAAGACCGGCGTGTCGGCCTGCGTCGTGATCACGTAGAGCGGCTTGCCCGGCGCGATGCGCGGCACCGGCTGCTCGCCCTCGGGCACGCCCTCGAAGGGCATCAGCGCGTAGCAGCGGTCGACGATCGCCTTGATCTGCGCCGTCAGGCCGTAGAAGTACACCGGGCTCGCCAGCAACAGCGCGTCGCAGTCGCGGATGGCGGCATAGAGGGCGTGCATGTCGTCCTTCTGCACGCAGACCGCGTCGGCGCGGCGCTTGCACGACTCGCAGGCCAGGCAGCCGGCGACCTTCAGATCTCTCGCGAAGAAGACCTCGGCGGTGGCACCGCGCTCCTGCGCGCCTTCGACGGCGTGGCGCATGAGCGCCGTGCTGTTGCCCTTCTTGCGCGGGCTGCCCGCGATGGCGACGAGCTTCACGACCCCTCCACTCCCTCTCGTGGTCGAACGTGCGGAGTGTACACCGAGGGGCGACCTAGCTCGCCACGATCACCCGGGCCGGCCGCAGCAGGCGGCCGTGCAGCAGGTAGCCCGCCTCGAGGACGGTGACGATCGTGCCTTCGGGATGCTCGTCGGAGTCCTGCGCGACGACCGCCTCGTGCACGGTCGGGTCGAACAGCAGGCCGGGAGCGGCGGGCACCTCGGCGAGGCCGTGGCCCGCGAGCACCGAGCGCAGCTGCTCGGCGACGAGCTCCACGCCCTTGAGCAACTGCCCCTCTTCGTGACCCTCGGCCGCTCCGAGCGCGCGCGCCATGTTGTCGAGCACCGGCAGCAGGGACTCGAGCACGCCCTCGCCGGCGCGCAGCGCGAGGGCCTCGTTGTCGCGCTGCATGCGCTTGCGGTAATTCTCGAAATCGGCCTTCAGGCGCAACAGCTGGTCGAGGTAGTTCGGATCCGAGCGGTCCGACTGGGTCGGGCAGCCGGACTGCGCCGAGCGGCCGGGCTGGGGCGAGCGGTCCGATTGGGTCGCGCGGTCCGATCGGGTCGCGCGGCCCGATTGGGTCGAGCGGACGGGCTTGACCGGGCGGTCGGGCTCGACCACCCAGACAGGCTCGGCCAGCGGGTCGGCTTCGACCATCCGATCGCGTTCGACCGCCCAGGCGCGCTCGAGCGCTCCGACGGGTGGACCATCCGGATCGGCGCCGGCGTCACCGGGGTCGTAGCTGGCAATCGCCTCCTCGAGGGCCTGGCGCAACCCGCTCTTCGCCGCCCAGGGCTCGCGCGCCGTCATCGCGCTACCTCCCCACGGCCGTTCGCGCGGCTGAGGGCGACCCACCGAGCGAGATGATCCGCCCCCGTCATCATGACTGAGAGAACCGCGCGAACACGGCGCGGGCCTTCGCGAAATCGTCGCGGGCCTCGGCGGAACGGCCCATGGCCGAGAGCACCTTGGCCCGGCTCATGACGCAGCGAGCCGCCTCGATCTTCTGCTCGCGCTGCATGTAGAGGGAGCGGGCCTCTTCGTAGGAGGACAGCGCCTCGGCCGAACGGCCCAGGTTACGCAGGGCGTCGGCCTTGCCCAGCTTGCAGCGGGCCACTTCGAGATCCTGACCGAGACGCAGGTAGACGGCCTCGGCCTCTGCAAAGAGAGACGCCGCCTCGCCGAAACGCCCCAGGCCGGCCAGCGTGCTCGCGCGCTGGACTGTGCAGCGCGCCTGCCCGCTCTCGTGACCGTGGCGCTGGTAGATCGCGCGCGCCTCTTCGAAACCTGCCAGCGCGTCCTGACTGCGTCCCAACGCCGCGAGCGCGACGGCGCGGTTCGTCAGGCAGGCGGCCGTCTCGGCCTCG
>DATIYD010000359.1:0-12332 GCA_035517975.1 Thermoleophilia bacterium
CTACTTCGCGCGTTACGCGGTCGACCATCTCTTCGACGAGGTCGAGGAGATCGGCATCCGCGACGGCTCCAACCTCGAGATCCCGGGCGCCAAGGGCATCGCCTTCGGCTTCTCCATCTGGACGACCATCGAGGAGTGCACGCAGCCGGCTATCATCTGGGAGAAGGACAAGGGCTGGTACACGGTCGAGCCCTTCGCCGAGAAGGAGATGTTCTACCTGCCCGAGGGCATCGGCTGGGTTGAGATCGCCCACGTCGAGCACGAAGAGGTCATCTGCCTCGGCCGTAACGCCCACCTGCTCAAGGGCAACAAGAAGGCCACCTTCAAGTACGCCCTGGGCGACGAGTTCATGGACGCGATCGACATCTTCAAGTCGACCAACATGGACAAGAAGACCCCGATCAAGGTGAAGGGCGTCGAGGTGGCGCCGCGCGACGTGATCGCCGCCGCCGCCCCCGACCCGAACGAGATCGGCAAGAAGTACGTCGGTCAGACCGCCGCCGGCACCTGGGTCAGAGGCAAGAAGGACGGCATGGTCCGCGAGGCCTACCTCTACCAGATCGCCGACAACCAGGAGTGCGTGGAGAAGTACGGCACGCAGGTGGTCGTCGCTCAGACCGCCTTCACGCCGGTCATCACGCTCGAACTGCTGGCCACGGGCAGGCTGCAGGGCTACAAGGGCAACCCCGAGGCCGGCGTGCACAACCCCGAGGAGTTCTCGGCCGACGACCTCGTGGCCCTCATGCCCGACTACGAGTTCCCGGGCGGCCTGTACGAGATGGACTCCGAGTACAAGCGCAACCACGATCACACGTCGCTGATCGCATCGGCCAAGCTCACCGCGGCCGTCAGGTAAGCGAGACAGATCAATCCGGGGGGCCGGATCGCAAGGAGGCGGGGCGCCGAAAGGCGCCCCGCCTCCTTTCGTATGGCGAGCGCGATCGCCCGTGGTGCGAGGCCGGGAGCAGGCCGGCGGTGGCGGGCCGCCTATGCCTTGCGTCCCAGCCCTTTGCGCCGCTGCCCGCGCAGGGTCACCACGGCATTGCCGACGATGACCAGAGCCAGGCAGACCACGAACGTGGCGAAGGCGAGGTTGTCGTCGCCGGTGATGGTCAGCACGGCGACGACCGCCATGAGGCTGCCGAAGGTGACGGCGATCATGGCGAGCAACGTCTTCCATCGCACGCCCCCCATGAACCGCTGACCCCTCGTGGTGGTGGGGTGCGGTATGGCCTCGGCCGGCCGCGCGCCCTGGTTGAGAAGGAGATGCGCCGGGATGTGCCGGCGGACGTCGTCACATACGGTCGGACCTTTGCGCCACAGGGTGGGTTCGATGCTGAGGCCGGCGCCGTCTGTCCCGATGAGTCGCAGACCGCCGTCGTCGTAGGCGAGCGCGGCGCCCAGGTTCGAGTAGCGGACCGTGCAGCTCGTGTTGTTCGCGTTGAGAGCCGTGACGCCCTCACGGCCGACGACGAGCGTCTGCTTCGTCACCGGCGCGTCGACGCTGCGCACGCGGCGTCCCTGGACCGGCGGCACGAGGCACACCGGCGCCCGGCTGCCCATCTGAGGCTGCAGCTTGACTCCGGAGGGGAGCGCGAAGAGCGCATCGCCCTGCACGACGCGAGCGAACTCGGCGACTTCGGGCGCGCCCGTGGCGCGAAGATCGTCGACGAGCGCCTCGAGCGTCATGAACTCGCGTCCCAGGGCCCAGTCCATGGCCGCTCGCTGGAGCTCACGAAGCGTCTGCTGTTCGGGCGTGGGAGCCAGCGAGCCGGTCCAGTGGTCGAGGACCTCGCCGCGAACCTCGCGGAGCTCGTCCTCGTCGACCTTGTCCAGGCCCGCGAGCACCTCGGCGAACGCCTCGGTGAGCTCTGCGCGTCGCTCGGCATCGGAGTCGGCGAACAGCACGACGTGCGCGGTGTCTGCGTCGAGGGGCTCGTAGCCGACTGCCGGCGAGTAGCTCACCGCGAGGTCTCTTCGCAGGCGTTCGCGCAGGCGTCTCGTGGCCAGTGAGAGGAAGACGGTGCTGGCCCTCGACCGCGGCGCCGTCGCACCGGCGGCCACGCCGCCGCAGGTGTCGTCGACCATCCAGGCAGGGAGGTTCGGCAGCAGGCGCCCAAGCGCCGGCACCGCCAGCTTGCTGCCCTCGGGGAGATCGAATCGAAGGTCGGCCGGCGGGGGTCCCGACAACCAGAGGACCGCGTTCTTGCGCGTGAACCGCTGGGTCGCGAGCTGCTGAAGCTGATCGATGGTCGCCACCCGGTAGCCGACCGGCGGGACGCCGGCAAGGCCCCAGGTCACCGCGCCATACCGCCACGTGAGCAGATTCGCGGTGAGATCGTGGCGGCGCCTCGCGGCCTCGGCGGACAGGACCTGCTTCTCGGCTTCGAGGCGGTCGCCCGGGAGAGACGTCAGCGCCCGGCATACACGGAGCATGAAGTCCGAGACCTCGGCGGGGCTCCCCTTTGCTACGAAGCCGGTGACCACGCTGCCGACGAAGCCGTTGCGACGCTCGAGCGCGTCGGGGATCGTCGACAGCGCCAGGTGCTCGACGAGGTGGGTGATGCCGCTCGTGAACAGGTGCTCGTCGGCGGTTCCTGTGCGAAAGAGCAGGGCAGCGGTGATCGGCGGGGACCCCTCCGTCCAGACCACGCTCACCCCATCGACCTCGGTCCAGTGGACCGCCACCGGCATCGCCTCCTGCACTCGTGACCTCGCCCGGCCCCCACGCCCGGGCGCCGGTCAGGCGGACGACAGCACCCGCGGCCGCGCCCGGCGGCGCGGATCGTCGGCCCGCACGATCCCTATCGGCATGACGACTGTCTCTCTTCAGAGTGGACGATCAGATGCGGACGGCCCCGGCCGGCGCGTGCCGGCAGCGATGACCGGGACGGTCTTCCGGAGAGGTGCGACTGGCTTGGCTTCGACCGTGCGATATGATGCGAGACAGGCCCGGTTTGGCCTTCGACCCCCTGGAGCAGGTCGAATCCGACTCCTGCCGTAGGCCTGCGGAGCGGCTCCCGGTCCGGTGACCGGCGCGGTCTTCAAAACCGTCTGCGGGGCGGTGCTCCCGTCCTGGGTGGGTTCGACCCCCATGCCGCTCCGCCAGTGGCCGGCCCTACTTCACCGCCAGAACCACCCCGACGTGTTGTGCGCGAGCTTCAGCAGCTCGCTGTGCCTGTGGCCGCCCTGTTGCCAGGCCACCGTCATGCGGGTGAAGTGGCCGCCGCGCGAGCGCCGCGCGTCGATGGTGCCGGGAAAGCCGTGGAACGTGCCCTGGGCCTCGTTGGGGATGCCGTTGTCGATCCACACGGTCCCCACGCCGTCGGCCTTGCGGGCGCTCCACAGCGGCCAGCTGATGGGCTGCCCGCGGCCCGTCTTGAACAGCCGGCCGATCAGGAACGAGCTGTCGCCGACCGGGATCACGGTGGCCGGGCGTATCGCGAAGCGGTTGCTGAAGGTGTCCCTGAGCAGGCGCGGCCTCACGACGCGAAACGGCGTCGAGTGCCTGCTGACGCTCTTGCCCGAGGGGCTCAGCACGACGACCCAGTAGCGTCCGGTGCGCAGAGCCGGCACGACGGCCGCGATCTTCGTGTCGCTGACCACCCGGAAGCTCGCCTTGACGGGGTGGGCCGTCGAGAAGGGCTCGTTACCCGGCATGTCGGCACGCCAGGTCCCGAAGACCACGGTGGTGGCCCCGGTGAAGCCCGCGCCGCTCAGCGTGACGGGCTCGCCGCGCGCCCCCCGGTGCTCCGAGAGTCCGACCCGGCCGTCGACGGTGAAATCGGTCATGCTCGTGACCGGCCCGCCGGGAGTCTGCACGGTGAGCGTGGCCGCGAGCGGCTTGGTCGCGAGGAACGGCACGGTCGCCACGATGGTCGTGTCGTCCTTCACGACGAAGGTCGCCTGCGCAGGCGAGAAGCCGGTGTCCACGGGCGTGAAGGTGACGGACGTGGCTCCGGTGAAGCCGGTCCCGGTCAGGGTGACAGACCAGCTTGGCGGCCCTGAGGCAGGCGCGAAGCCCGTCAAGGTCGGCGCGGCCAGCGCGCTCTGCGCCCCCACCGTCGCCAGGGCGACGGCAAGGAGCCCCACGAGCAGCAACATCCTCTTCATGGTGCTCCCTTCGGTCGTACCAGCGCCGCTTCGCGGATCTGCCTTACCTGTACGACGCTGCGAGTCCGTCAGGCACTGTACCCGCACGACCATGCGCGACTGTTCGTTGGGGATCGTGAGGACGAAAGGCGAGGGGGGTAACGGGCGTTCAGCCGTCGGTCGAGCGCGCCCGCCACAGGCTGCGCACCGCCAGCGGACGTCCGACCTTGCACTCGAAGGTGGCCTTCACGTCGTCGGGGTAGTTGACCGGTACCGGCCTCGTGGGCGACTCGGCGTCGGCCAGCACCACGCCGCCCTCCTCGATCCGTTCCAGGCACTCCGCGGCGCCCTCGGCCACGCGCGCGTCACCGAAGCGGATGGCTTCGAGCAGATAGGGCACGGCGTCGCGGCCGATGCCGGCCAGGGCGATCCTGGCACGCTGGCAGCGGAAGCTGGTGACCCTGGCAAGGCCGGGACGGGCGGCGGGCGCTCCGATCTCGCGCAGCAGCAGCGGGATGGCCGGCTCGCCGATCAGGGACAGAGCCACACGTGCGTCGTTAGCGCGCAAGTCGCCGACTTCGTCGGCATCGAGGGCCTCGATCAGGCCAGCGATGTCGCAGCGTCTGAACAGCTCCACAGCACTGAGGTTGGAGGTTCTCATCATCCCCTTGCAGGTCCTTGTACGACGCCTGCGACGGCAGGTCAACGACTGTGAGGGGACTTGTGTCTCCCGGCCCGGCGACGTTGCCTCGCCGAAGGCAGGCCGATCAGGCAGGCGGGACGCCCCGCTGTCCGGCGCCGTCTTCGCGGGCCGGCTGCTCGAGGGCGGCTCTCATCTCGTCGGAGATGGGGGCCTGCAGCAGCAGGATGCCGTAGAGCGCGTCGGTGAGCCGGGCCGAGGTCTCGAGGACGTCGAGGACCTGGCGCAGCCTGTACTCGATGAAGTAGTCGGGATCGACGTGCAGGGCGGTCGCGATCGTGCAGATCACGGGATCGGCCGGCACCGGCCTGCGGCCCTTGGTCAGGTGGTTGAGGTAGCCGGCCGAAAGCTTGGTCTTGTAGGCGAGCTGGCGGTAGCTCAGATCGCGCTGATGCATGAGGCGGCTCAAGGCGGCCGGGAACCGCTCGAACGACAGCGGCCGGGCGGCCCGGCGGACCATGGTCTCGCGGACCTTCGCTGTATCTGTCTGGGGCTCGTTCGTGGCCCCTCCTCCCGGACGTGGCACTGGCTCGAGCCCTCCAGGCTTTTCCTGTGGCTCGGACCGTTCGGCCTGTTCTCTATCAACAAGAATCGACCGCGGTCAGGTCGCCAACGATGGTACGTTCGCCTACCTGTGCGCGGTCGCTTTCCAGACTAGACGCGACTTACGTTTCCGCGATAAGTTTGGTCTAGTCTGGAAAGGAAGACCGTGGACCCACGCCGCAATCCCTACGCACCCGGCGCCGGCACCATGCCGCCGGCGCTGGTCGGCCGTGACGCCCAGATCGAGTCGTTCGCCATCCTGCTCGAGCGTCTCGAGAACGGCCACGCCGAGCAGTCGATGATGATGGTCGGGCTGCGCGGCGTCGGCAAGACCGTCCTGCTCGACGTCTTTCGCGCCGCGGCCGAGGAACGCGACTGGGCGACCGTGGAGTGGGAGGTCGAGCGGGCCGATCGCCTGGCCGCCACGCTGGGCTCGCGCGTGCGCCGCGTGCTGCTCCAGATCGCGCCGCGGGCCAAGTGGACCGGCCTGCTGCTGCGGGCCGCCGAGACGCTGAAGTCGTTCAGCGTGACCTTCAGCCCCGAGGGCGCGGTCACGGCCGGTCTTGGCGTCGACGCCCGCGCCGGGGCCGCCGACAGCGGCGACCTCTCCGAGGACCTGAGCGACCTGCTGGTGGCCGTGGGCGAGGCGGCCCGCGATCGCGGCGTGGGGGTCATCCTGCTGATCGACGAGATCCAGTACCTCGAGCGCCGTGAGCTCGAGGCGCTCATCGTGGCGCTGCACAAGTGCGCCCGGCGCTCCCTGCCCATCACCCTCGTGGGGGCCGGTCTGCCGCAGATACCGCGCCTGGCCGGCGAGGCCAAGTCGTACAGCGAGCGGCTCTTTCGCTTCGTGCGGATCGGCGCGCTCGAACCGGCCGACGCCGCGACGGCGCTGATCCTGCCGGCTCGCGATCTCGGGGTCGAGTACGAGACGGCGGCCGTCGATGCCATCGTCGCCTATACGCAGGGGTATCCCTACTTCCTGCAGGAGTACGGCCGGATCGTCTGGGACGAGGCCTCGGAGCAGCCGATCTCGGCCGCCGAGGCACGCGCCGTGCTGCCTGTCGTCGAGGAGCGGCTCGACGAGAGCTTCTTCAGGGTGCGCGCCGAGCGCGCCACCGAGCTCGAGCTCAGGTACCTGCTCGCGATGGCCGAGCTCGGACAGGAGCCCCACCGCGCGACCGAGGTCGCGCTGCGGATAGGGCGCCGCGTCGAGCAGGCGGGTCCGCTGCGGTCGCGGCTCATCGCCAAGGGCCTGCTCTACACCCCCGGACATGGCCTTGCCGCCTTCACCGTGCCGCAGTTCGACAAGTACATGCTGCGGCGCCACGCCGATCTGCGCGCCTGACCTGTCAGCGGCCCTGTCGCTCCTCCTATCGCGCTGCGGCGAACCGCGAGGTGGTAGGCTGTCGCCGTGAACATCGCGGCCAGCACGAGCACGACGATGCGCCGGGCGATCGAGGCGCGACCGCCCGGCTGTCAGTGCTGGACGCTGGAGCCCCTCGTCCGCCTCTGAGCACGGCCCCGACGACTGGCGGCCCGATCGACTGCTTCGTCGATTGCGCGCCGGCGCGCGTCCTCGTATCCGCCGCGGCGGGACACCGTCGATCCTCGCCGTCGCCCCCGATCCGCAGACCCAAGCCAACAACGGAGTGACCAATGACTGACACAACGAGCGGCCTTCACCTTCAGGTCGGCTTTCTCGGCGACGACGAAAAGCGCGCCATCTACGAGGCGGCCCTCGAGATCGTCGCCACGATCGGCATGCGCGTGCACCAGAAGGAAGCGCTCGAGCTGCTGCGCTCGGGCGGCGCCGAGGTGACCGGCGACGACCTCGTGCGCCTGCCGACGGCGCTCGTCGAGCGCGCCCGGGCGACGGCGCCGGCCGTCGTGCCGGTCTTCGACCGGAATGGCGAGCCGGCCATGCGCCTGGGCGGCCGGCGCAGCTACTTCGGCACCGGCTCCGACCTCATGAACGTCTACGACCTCGAGACCGGCGAGCGCCGCCTCTCGGGTCTCGACGACGTGTCCCTGGCGGCCCGCCTGTGCGACGGCCTGCCCAACATCGACTTCGTCATGTCGAGCGCCTACCCCAACGACGTCGACGACCCGCACCAGGCCTACGTGCGCGAGTTCCGCGCCATGGTGGCGGCCACGACCAAGCCGATGGTCGTGACGGCCGAGGGCATGGGCGACCTCGCCGTCATGTGGCAGATCGCCTGCGAGGTGCGCGGCGGCGCCGAGGCCCTGGCCGCCAAGCCCTACTTCGTCATGTACGGCCAGCCGAGCAGCCCGCTCGAGCACCCGCGCGACAGCCTCGAGAAGCTGCTCTTCTGCGCCGACAAGGGCATCCCGGCGATCTACTCGCCGGCGCCGCTCGCCGGGGCCACGGCGCCGATCACGGTCGCCGGCCACATCGCCCAGGGCGTCGCCGAGTCGCTCTTCGGCCTCGTCGTGCACCAGCTCCGCAAGCCGGGCGCGCCGTTCCTGTTCGGCATCGGACCGGCGGTGCTCGACATGGCCACGGCGCAGTCGTCCTACAACGCCCCCGAGTACCTCATGACCTACCTCGGCGCGATCGAAATGGCGCGCTACCTCGACCTGCCCAACTGGGGCTACGGCGGCACCACCGACGCGCAGGTGGTCGACGCCCAGGCCGGCATGGAGGCCGGCGAGCTCACGCTGCTCGCCATGATGGCCGGCTCCAACTTAAACCACGACGTCGGCTACCTCGACTACGGCATGACGGGCTCCCTCGAGCTGATCGTGATCGTCGACGAGTTCGTCTCGATGAACCGCCGCCTGCTCGCCGGCGTGACGGTCGACCGCGAGACGCTCGCCATCGACGTGATCGCTGCGACCGGTCCCGGTGGCGACTTTCTCTCGACCAAGCACACCGCCCGCCACATGCGCACGGCCCAGTGGCGGCCGACGGTCCTCAACCGCAAGGGCTTCGAGCGCTGGTCCGAAGACGACGGCCCCGATCTGCGCGAGCAGGCGCGTCGCAAGGCCCTGCGCGTGCTCGCCACCCACACAGCCGAGCCGCTGCCGGCCGACCTGGCGGCGCGCATCGACGCGCTCGTCGAGGCCTTCGCGACCGGGCGCTGATGGCGCCAACAGGGCGGGGCGCTTCCGCGACGCGGCCAGTGGCAATAACGCTGCTATGACGGTCGTCCTTACCGGCTCGGCGCTGACGCTCGACGAGCTCGTGCGCGTGGCGCGCGACGGCGAAGCCGTCGCGCTCGCGCCCGGCGTGGTCGAGCGCATGGCGCGCTCGCGCGCCGCGGTCGACGCCGCCCTTGCCCGCGGCGACCCGGTCTACGGCCTGACGACCGGCGTCGGCGTGCTCAAGCGGGTGCCGCTGGCCGCCGCCGAGGTGGCGGCCTTCAACCGCCGCCTGCTCGAGAACCACCGCGTGGCCCAGGGGCCGCCGGTCGCGCCCGAGCTCGTGAGGGCCACCATGCTGCGTCTCGCCAACGGCTTCGCCGCCGGTCACGCCGGCGTGCGTCCGGCGCTGGCGGAGCGCCTGGTCGAGGCGCTCGATCGCGGGGACTGCCCGGTCGTGCGCGAGCTCGGCTCGCTCGGCGAGTCAGACCTCGCGCCGCTCGCCGACCTCGCCGCCGGCCTGTTCGGCGACCCGGAGCTGGCCGCCGGCGAGGGCCTCGCCCTGCTCAACAACAACGCCTTCTCGACGGCCGCCGCGGCGCTTGCCGTGCACGATGCCGGCCGGCTGCTCGCGGCGGCCGACGCCGCGGCGGCGCTCAGTCTCGAGGCCTTCGCCGCGAACCTCTCCATCCTGCACCCGGCGATCGTCGCCGCCCGCCCCGACGAGGGCCTCGCGCGTACGGTCGGCCATCTGCGCGAGCTGCTCGGCGGCAGCTACCTGTGGCGCGAAGGCGCGGCCCGCAACCTGCAGGATCCGCTCACGTTCCGCTCACTGCCGGCGGTGCACGGCGCGGCCGGCGACGCCCTGGCCTACGGCGAGCGTCGACTCGCCGTCGAGCTGAACGCGGCCCAGGGCAATCCCCTGGTCGTGCCCGGCGAGGAACGTCTCATCTCGGTGGCCAACTTCGAGGTCCTGGCCCTGGCCGCCGCGCTCGACCTCGCGCGCATCGCGCTCGCCCCGCTGCTGACCAGCGCCGACGAGCGTGCCCTGAAGCTGCTCGACACGGCCTGGTCGGGCTTGCCCACCGGTCTTGCAGCTGCGCCCGGCAGCGCCGAGAGCGGCCTCAGCATCTACGCCATCGCCGGCGAGGCGATGACCGCCGAGGCTCGTCTGCTGGCCCAGCCGGTCTCGTTCGAGCTGGCGAGCAGCACCGGCGCCGAGGGCATCGAGGACCGCGCGACGATGGCGCCGCTGGGCGCCCGTCGGCTCGCCGAGATGACGCGTCTGGGCGAGCGCGTCGTGGCGGTCGAGCTGCTCGTGTCGGCCCAGGCGGTCGAGCTGCGCGGCTGGGGGCCGCTGGGGCGCGGCACGCGACGCGTCTTTGAGATGGTGCGAGAGCGCGTGCCGTTCGTCGGCGAGAGCGCCGCCCTGCCGGCCGATCTCGAGGGCCTCGTCGCCCTCATTCGTTCCGGCGATCTCGTGCGACCAGAGCGGCCGCAGCAACCACTCAGGGTGACGCGCCGCTAGTCAGCGATCGTCGGGTGGCGCGCCGCTCGTCAGCGGTCGTCAAGTGATTCGCCGCCGGGGTCTGCGACGGTCAGGGTGACGCGCCGCCGGGCGGTCGGGTCTCGGACGACTCAGCCGGGACGATGTCGACGATCGGCTCGACGGCGGCCTCGGCCTCGCGGCGGCCGGCGCCGGGCAGCAGTTCCACCAGCACTACGGCCGACACCACGAATCCGATCGCCACGACGACCATCATCAGCCAGACCATGGGGTCGAGCTGCGACAGCAGGTGGACCATGTGGCTCCCTCCACGCGGCGTTTACCGATGTCATAGTTCCCGGCAGGGACGTCTCCTAACAGTGCGCCGCCCCGATGGGGAGTCGCGGGACGGGCGTGGCAGGCACAGGGCATCGAGTCATGGGAGCGCGGGGATGAGATCGAGAGTAGGGCGGCGTGCCGTTGTCGCGGCCATCGCCGTCGGGCTGGCGGCCCTGTGGGCCGCCGCGCCGGCCGGCGCGCAGTTCAGCCCGCGCCGGTCTCTCTCGCGCGCGCCAGTTGCAGCTCGCGCAGCTCGTCGGGCTCGATGTGGCAGAGGTAGTTGTGGCCCGGTGCGACCTCACGCCAGGGCGGCGACTGCTCGACGCAGATATCGCCCAGGAACCGGTGGCAGCGCGTGTGGAACCGGCAGCCGGTCGGCGGCTCGCTCAGGCTGGGCACCGGTCCACGCAGCTCGATGCGGCGCGACGGGTGGTCGAAGTCGAGTGTCGGGATGGCCGACATGAGCGCCTCGGTGTAGGGGTGGTGCGGTGGCGTGAAGACCGCTTCGGCGCCACCCAGCTCCATCAGCTTGGCCAGGTACATGACGGCGATGCGGTCGGAGAGGTAGCGCACCACCGCAAGATCGTGCGAGATGAAGATGTAGGACACGCCCTCGGTGACCTGCAGCTCGGCGAGCAGGTTGAGGATGCTGGCCTGCACCGAGACGTCGAGCGCCGAGGCGGGCTCGTCGCAGACCACGAGCGCCGGCTGCCCGGCGAAGGCGCGGGCGATGGCGATGCGCTGCTTCTGACCGCCGGACAGCTCGCCGGGCCGTGCCTCGAGGTGTTGTGTCTCGACGCGCACGCGGCCGGCCAGCTCCGCGACGCGCTGCTGCGCGGTATCGCCCGAAAGTCCGCCGAGGCGCTTGACCGCCCGCGTCAGGATGGCGCCGGCGGTGCGCGCCGGGTTGAGGGTGGCGTCGGGGTTCTGGAACACCATCTGGATGGCGCGCAGTGTGTCGGCGCCGCGCTTTGACACCGAGTCGGGCAGACTGGCGCCGGCGTAGCGCATCTCGCCGGCGTCGGCCTCGTAGAGACCGGTCACGCAGTTGGCCAGGGTCGTCTTGCCGCTGCCCGACTCGCCGACCAGACCGAGGATCTCGCCGGCGGCCACCTCGATCGACACGTCGTCGACGGCGATCACCCGTTTGCGGCCGTCCTTGAAGACCTTGACCACGTGCTCGACGTCGAGGGCGGCTCCGTGGACGGCGGCGCGCTCGGCGGCGGCCGCCGCCGCGGCCGCCGCGGCCGCCTCGCGCGCCGCCTGCACGGCCTCGAGGGTCTCGCGGACCTCGCTGGGCGTCTCGCCCTCGTCGTCGGTCGCGATCGTCTCGGTCACCGGACGAACGGCGGCCTCTTTCATGGCCGGCACGCGCTCGGCGAAGTAGCAGCGCGCGTGGCGGGCTGCGCCGGCGCTGCCCTCGAGCGTGTCGAGATCGACGAACGCCGGATCGGGCGTCTGCCCCGGCCAGGGGAACAGGTCGGGCTCGCGCTCGCGACACTCGGGTTGCACGAGCTCGCAGCGTGGCGCGAACACGCAGCCGGGCAAGGGCGCGCCGAGGCGCGGCAGAAAGCCGGGGATGGGCACGAGGGTGGAGGTGTCCTTGCGGGCGCCGAAGCGCGGCACGCAGCGCAGCAGCCCCATGGTGTAGGGGTGGCGCGGGTCGGTGAACAGGTCGCGGGCCGGCCCCTCTTCGACGATGCGGCCGGCATACATCACGCCGACCCGCTCGCACATACGTGCGACCATGCCGAGGTTATGGCTGATCAGCAGGATGGCGGCGTCGATACGCGTGCGCAGGTCGTCGATCAAGTCGAGCACCTCGGCCTCGACCGTGGCGTCGAGGCCGGTCGTGGGCTCGTCGAGCACGAGCAGCCGGGGATCGCCCGACAGCGCCATGGCGATCACCACGCGCTGCTGCTGGCCGCCGGAGAGCTGGAACGGGTAGCGTCGCAGGGCGCCGCCGGGGTCTGGCATGGCGACGCGCTCGAGCGCGCCGCGGGCGCGCTCGTGCGCGTCCTTCTTGGAGATGCCGGTGTGGGCGCGGATGACCTCGGCCATCTGGTC
>DATIYD010000360.1:0-2670 GCA_035517975.1 Thermoleophilia bacterium
CGTGTTCATCACCCTGACCGGCAAGGAGCTGCGCGAATGAGCGTCGCCGAGCGCCTCGAGACCCGGCGCAGCATGGACTTTCGCCCCGCGCGGGCCGCCGCGCTGGGCGCCTTCTGGGCCCTGCTGCTCCGCGACCTGCGCGTGCTGCAGAAGACGATCGTCGTGTTCGCCGTGCGCACCATCATGCAGCCGTTCCTGCTGGTCTTCGTCTTCACCTACGTCTTTCCGAAGATCGGCCAGGGGGTCGGCGGCACCGCGCGGTCCGAGGCCGACTTCTCGACGCTGCTCATGGCCGGCGTCGTGGCGACCTCGATGATCTTCCAGGGCGTGCAGGCGGTCGCCCTGCCGCTGGTGCAGGAGTTCGGCTTCACGCGCGAGATCGAAGACCGGGTCATGTCGCCCATGCCGGTGTGGGGCGTCGCGCTCGAGAAGATCGCCGCCGGCGCCGTGCAGGCGCTGATCGCCGGGCTCGTCGTCTTCCCGCTCGCGGCCGTCATCCCCGCGACGCCCGTGCACCTGCACATCCACTGGCTCGTCCTGCTGACGGTCGCGCCGATCGCGGCGGTGCTCTCGGCCGCGCTCGGCCTGACGATGGGCACCCGGGTCAAACCACAGCAGGTGCCGCTCCTGTTCGCCATCGTCGTCCTGCCGATCACGTTCCTCGGCGCGGTCTACTACCCCTGGACCTCGCTCGCGCCGATCCGCTGGCTGCAGGTCATCGTCCTCGTCAACCCGCTTGTCTACATGTGCGAGGGCTTTCGCCTAGCCCTCACCCGGGAGGCGCAGCACATGCCGATCTGGGCCATCTACACCGGGATGATCGCCTTCACCGTCGTGCTCATGTGGGTCGGCATCGACGGTTTTCGGCGGCGCGTGCTCAGTTAGGCGCCCGGAGCGGCGGCCGCGACCACCGTGGCGAGCAGGTCGAGCAGCTCGGCCAGGCCTGCGGACGGGGCGTCGCGCAGCGTCGCCGTGATCACGACGGCGCCCTCGGGATCGCGTCCGGCGACGACGTGGCCGGCGGCGGGCGGCCCGGCGGGCCGCGCGGCGCCGGCCGAGCGATACGGCGTCGTGACGACGCACGAGACCCCGCCCAGCGCGTCGCAAACGGCCTGCGCCAGGTCTTCGAGGGCCCGGGCCCCGTCGGCTTGCGCCGCGACACCGGCCAGCGCCGGGGCCAGGGCTCGCAGCGCCGCGGCGAGGCGCGTCAGGTCGTCGCGTCCGGAGCGCGAGGCGGCGTGCAGCGAGGTGTTGTGCAGGGCCACGGCGGCCTGTCCGGCCACCGCCTGGCAGAGTCGCAGCTCCTGACGGGAGTACGAGCGCGCCCGCCGCGCGTCGCTGGCCTCGAGCAGACCGATGGCCTCGCCGCGAAACACGAGAGGCACCATGAGCAGGCTGCGGTCGCCGCCCGCTCGCAGGGTCGCGACCTCGGCGGCGTCGGCGTGCGGGTCGTCGACGTTGACCACCTCGACGGTGTGCTCGGTCAGGACCTTGCGCGTCAGCGGGTACTGGCGCACGTCGTAGGTCTCGGTGTCGGGCAGGCGCGTGCCGGTGGCGTCGTACTCGGCGAGGGTACGCACGAGCCGGGCCTCGGGGTCGTAGGTCGACACCGCGCAGAAGTCGCAGTCGAGCAGATGTGTGACGCGGCGCGCGATCTCGGCCAGCAACGGCTGCAGGTCGACCTCGCTGGCGACGGCGATCGAGGTCTCGACGATGGTGTCGAGCTCGCGCTCGCGGGCCCGCCGAGCTGCGAGCTGCGAGCTGCCGCCGATCGCCCGGGCCAGCTCCTCTATGTCGTCGACGGCGATCCGCCGGTGACCGCCGGCTGTGCGGGTGCAGGGCAGAAAGCCGGTCGTCGTCCAGCGGCGGATGGTCACCGGCGAGACGCCGAGGCGCCGCGCGGCGTGCTGCACGCTCAGAAAGCCGCTCATATCGGCCAACCTATGACGCGTCGTGCCCGCTGGTCAACAACGAGCAGTTCCAGGGCGCCCCTTTGAACAAGTTTGAACAAGGAATCGGGCTGTCCGTTCCTCTCGATTGCTGGGAGAATGCCGTCAGAGGCGCTTGGAGATCCGATGACAGGCGAGCAAGTTCGGGTCGGCGTGCGCGATAAGTTCAAGGGTCCGGCCGTGGCGGCGAGCGCCGCGCGGCACACGAGGTCGGGTCAGGGGGGGAGCACCATGGGTATGCGGGTCTTGCAATTGGGTGTCGGGTCGGTCGGCGAGGTCACGTCACGCACGATGGCGCCCGATCCCGATGTGAGCTGCGTGGTGCTGGCCGATGTCGACGAGGCGCGTCTGGCCGAGGTCGCCGCCAGGCTGCCGGCCGGCAAGGTGGAGACCCTGGCGCTCGACGCCACCGACGGCGAGGCGCTGGTCCACGCGCTGGCCGGCGTCGATCTCTGCTTCAACGCGCTGATCCCCGAGTACAACCCCGACATCATGGCCGCCTGCCTCGAGACCGGCACGAACTACCTCGACATGGCCGCGGCCGGGCCGCGCGACGTCGTCGGCACGGCCGACGTCGACGAGGAGATCGCCCTCGACGCCGAGTTCCGCAAGAAGGGTCTCACGGCGCTCGTCTTCTTCGGCATCGACCCCGGCGCCAGCGACGTGTTCGCCCGCACACTCTACGACCAGTTCGACAGTGTCGAGAGTCTCACCGTCCTCG
>DATIYD010000361.1:0-5550 GCA_035517975.1 Thermoleophilia bacterium
GCGCCGCCGCGATCCTCGGCGCGCTCGCCGCGACGGGGCTCGAGCCCGCGAACGTCGACCTGCTGGTGCACACGCACCTGCACCAGGACCACGTGCAAAACGACGTGCTCTTTCCCCGCGCCGAGGTCGTGGTACAGGGCCGCGAGCTCGACGAGGCCCTGGCCGGCGAGGCGCGTTGCAGGGCGCTCAGCGACACGGAGCGTGCCGGTCTGGCGGCCGGCTCGTACGCCGGCTCGCAGGCGGCCGGGCTCTGGTATGTGGGCGCCGCGGACTGGCTTGCGAGCGTGGGTTCACGCCTGCGCCGCGTGGACGGCCGCGTCGAGCTGCTACCGGGACTCACCCTCGTTCCCAGCGCCGGTCACACCGGTGGCCACCAGAGCGTGCTCGTCGAGACGGCCGACGGTCTGGTCTGCATCGCCGGTGACATCGTGCCGATGCAGATCAATCGCGAGGTCGTCGGCCCCATGACCCCCGACGAAGAGCCGGCCAGGGCGTTCCTGCGCATGGCTCGCGACGAGGCCTGGGAGATCATCCCCTCGCACGACCCGGCGCTGCGCGGCCACCGCTGGTACCTGCCGCCGCGCTGAGGCGAGTCTCCCGGGCCCCGCGGGCCGTCTCTCGAGGATCGTACCCGCGCCGGCGCTCCGCGGCCTTCGGGCGACAAAACGTCGCTTCGCGGCGTAGACTGCAGGCGCCATGACCGACCGTGACGACACGCGTGCGCGACTGCGCATCCAGGCTGCCGACGTCGAGGCCGTCAACGCCTTTTTGAGCGACCCCGACAACCCGTTCGTGAACAGCCTGCTCGACGTGGTCGACAAGTACGGCGGCGTCGAGACCATCAACCGGACGGCTGACGAGGCGGGCAAGCTCGAAGGCCGGCTCGAGCGGCTGCGCGAGGAGCGCTCGCCGTACCTGGCCGGCGTGGAGTGGCTCGCCGAGCAGCGCGACGCCGGCGCCTTCGTGCCGCTCTCCGAGTACCGCCGCGGCGTGCTCGCCGAGACGGGTGGCGACACCGACCCCGGCGAGGCAGCCGTCGACGAGACGCACGCCGTCACCCTCGAGATCAGCGCCCTGCAGTTCTTCCCCTGGCTCATGGCCGAGGCCCAGCAGGCCATCGAGGCACGTGAGCTCATGCCCGGCCGCTTCATCCGCGAGCGCAACATGGCCGAGCAGTCCAAGCCCGGCGGCGACCTGCTGGCCGTCTGCGCCGCCATGCAGGTGATCGGGGCGAGCCACGTCGAGAGCCTCGACACGCGCGGCATCGACGGCGCCAACCTGATGGTCGGCCTCGAGACCATCGCCGGCTACTTCGGCGGCATCGGCGAGCCCAACGAGCACGTGCTGCGCTGGGTCGACGAGTACCTGCACTACTTGACCGAGTTCGGCGTGCGCGAGGTGCTCAACTTCAACATCGGCACCATCCTGGCCGCCTTCGTCCTGCGCAAGCTGGGCGTGCGCAACGAGTTCAAGATCTCGGTCTTCCTGGGCGTCGACAATCCCTGGTCGGTGCTCTGGCTGCTGGTCGGGGCGCGTCTGCTGGGCGGCGAAGGCGGCGCCACCAGCCTGAGCGGCATCAACTTCTCGAACTCGGTCGACTCCGACACGCTGCGCGCCGCCTCGGCGGCGCGCGAGGCGCTGGGCCTGCGCTCCGAGGTGCGCTTCGAGCACCACGTGACCGAGGCCTACAAGTCGATCGTGCGCCAGCCCTACGAGCGTCGTTCCGAGGTGGTCGAGATCGCCGCCGAGGTGCCCAACATCTCGGCCGAGCACGAGGGCGGCGATCCCGATGTCGAGGCCGGCCGCAAGCACCGCAGCGACATCCTCGACTACTTCATCTCCGAGAACGTGATCGAGGCGGCCGGGGCCATGGAGGCCCTGCAGCGCAACTACTTGGACAAGCACGCGGCCCTCAACCACACGGCCGCCGACCTCATCCGCGCGGGGATCGGGATCAGGGCGGCCGCCCTGCTGCACGAATGACCGGCGCCGATCACGTCGCCCGCAACCGCGCGGCCTGGAACGAGTGGGCCGCCGACTTCGTCGCTCCCGCCGAGAGCAACTGGGCCGCCGACGAGCCGGTTTGGGGCATCTGGGGTGTGCCCGAGTCGCGGCTCCACGTGCTGCCCGACGACCTGAGCGGCGCGGACACCGTCGAGCTGGGCTGCGGCACCGCCTACGTCTCGGCCTGGCTCGCGCGGCGCGGCGCGCGCCCGGTCGGCGTCGATATCTCGGCTGAGCAGCTGGCTACCGCGCGCCGCCTGCAGGCAAGCTATGGACTCGAGTTCCCGTTGCACGAGGTCAGCGCCGAGCACTTGCCCTTCGCCGATCAGAGCTTCGACCTCGCGATCTCGGAGTACGGCGCCTGCCTGTGGGCCGATCCGCGGCTCTGGGTGCCCGAGGCCGCCCGTGTGCTGCGCCCCGGCGGCCGGCTGATCTTCCTCACCAACGGCACCATCCTGATGCTGTGCATGCCCGACCACGAGGATGAGCCGACCACCGACCGCCTCGTGCGCGGCTACTTCGGGATGCACCGCTTCGAGTGGCCGGACGCACCCGAGGTCGAGTTCCACCTGGGCTACGGCGACTGGATCAGGCTGCTGCGTGCCAACGGCTTCGAGATCGAGGACCTGGTCGAGGTGCGGCCGCCGGCCGACGCCAGGCCGATCCCGCCTTTCGACGACATCGTCGATCTCGAGTGGGCGCGGCGCTGGCCCTGCGAAGAGGTCTGGAAGGCGCGCAAGCGCGACTGAGGCCGGTCGTGCCGGAGAAGGGCGGCGCCTGAGACCGGCCGCCGGCGAGGCCATGCCGCCCTAGCGCAGCTTACGGCCCGGATTCCCCGCCCAGACTTCGCCGGCCCCCACGTCGGTGCGGATCATGGCTCCCATGCCGATGACGGCGTCGTCGCCGACCGTGACGCCGTT
The DNA here is from genome assembly GCA_035517975.1 of Thermoleophilia bacterium. Taxonomy (GTDB): domain Bacteria; phylum Actinomycetota; class Thermoleophilia; order UBA2241; family UBA2241; genus Bog-752. The sequence goes on from DATIYD010000361.1 coordinate 2,925, forward strand.
GGCGATGGCGGCGCTCTGCCAGACCACCACGCGCTTGCCGAGACGGACCCCACCGGCCAGCTGCGAGTGGCCGGTGAGCAGGCAGTCCTCGCCCACGTCGGAGTTGTGCGCGACGTTCACGTGCGGGCCGATCTTGGCGCCCCGGCGGACGACGGTGTCGCCGACAGCGCCGCGCTGGACCATCGCCTGCGCGGCGATGTGCACGTCGTCCTCGATGACCACGCCGCCGACCTGGGGGAACGGCACGAGGCGGCCTTCGTCGTCGCGTTCGTAACCCATCCCCGAGCAGCCGACCGTGGCCAGGGGTTCGATGCGCACGTTGCGGCCGACCACGGCGTTTCTCACCCAGGCGCCGCCTTCGTCGGCGCGACGAGCCGTGGCCGGGTCGGCGAAGACGGCCGGCCGGTCGTCGGCCAGGTGCGCGAAGAAGCGGGAGACGACGAGGGCCATCGCCAGTCGCGGCCGCTCACAGACGACGACCACCCGGTCGGGCGCCGTGGGCGCGGCGAGCTCGCCGGCGGCCTCGGTCGAGCAGATCAGCAGGGAGCCTTCGAAGCGTGCCGCCGCTCCGGCACGCTTGGACCAGGCCAGGTCGCCGGGACCGGCCTGGGCATCGGGAGCGACGGCGCTGATCGCTGCGCCCGTGGGCGCACCGATCAGCGCCGTCGCCATGCCGAGATCGCGCAGGTGCGCGACGATCTCGTTGGTCGTGACGGCCGACATGCCCGCGAGCTCTAGCGCTCGGGAGCTTCGACCTCGGCGGGGCGCAGCGAGCGCCGCGCCTCGTGCTGCGTGACCTCTATCACGTGGCGGTAGATCTCGTGCAGGGCGTCGGGTGTGATCGGCCCCTTGTTGGCGCGCGTGACGTAGGTGAGCAGCCAGTCCTCCTGGGCGGGCGCGTAGACGTCCATGTCGCGCTCGCGCTTGTACTGCCAGAGCTGCGTGACCAGGGCGACGCGCTTGTTCAGCAGGTCGATGAGCTTGAGGTCGTTGTCGGAGATCTTCTCGCGGAACTGCTTGATCACAGGATCGGTGTCAGCGGGCATGGCGCTCCCTCTGGATGGTCGCGGGATGGGTGGACGGGCGCCTTACTCTTCGTCGTCGAGCTCGTCGTCGTCTTCGTCGAGCTCGTCTTCTTCGTCTTCTTCGGCGGTCTCGTCGCCCGGTTCGGCGCGAAAGTCGTCGGGGGTCACCTGGTCTAAGAAGTCGCGGAAGCGCTCGACGATCTCCTCGGTGTCGTCGACCTCGTGCTCGAACTCGATCGCGTTCTCTTCGATCAGGTCTTCGGCGGCGAAGATGGGGGCGTCGGTGCGCACCGCGAGGGCGAGGGCGTCGCTCGGCCGCGAGTCGACCTCGATGTCTTCGCCGTCGCGGGAGAGGGTGAGCAGCGCGTAGAACGTATTGTCGCGCAGCGCGGTCACGGTGATGCGTTTGACCTCGGCGTTGAAGTGCTCGATGAGCGAGGTCATGAGGTCGTGCGTCATGGGCCGCGGCAGCTCGGTGCCCTGCAGCTTGATGAGGATGGCGGCAGCCTCGGGGTGCCCGATCCAGATCGGCAGGAACTTGTTGCCGTCGACCGTCTTCAGTAGCACGATCGGCTGCTTGCCGATGACGTCGAAGCTCACGCCGTAGATGACCATCTCGTGCACCTCGTCCATGTCAGTAAGTATACGCCGCGCGTTTGCGTTTCGGACCGGTGAGCGGCGAGGGCGTGGGCTCGGTTGGCTACACCTGCCGTCGTGGTGCACCTCGAACCCGCGAGACGACTCGCGAGCCCAGGCCCTGCTGCGGCCCCGGCTCGCTCGCGAGGCCTACGGCAAGACCGGCAGGCCGAGCCGCTGCCGGGTGAGAGGGTCGCGTGGGTTGAGCGAGAGCGCGCGCCGGAACCACGACACCGCCGCCGCTTTGTGCCCCGGGCCGCCCGCCTCGAGCACGCCCATCTGATAATAGGGCACGAAGTTGCGCGGCTGCAGCGCGATCGCCTCGCGGAGCGCGGTCCGCGCGTCGCCCGGGCGGCGCTGATCGGTGCGGACGAGGGCGAGCGTGACGAGGGGATCGACCGCCAGCGGATCGAGGCGGCCGGCCCTCTGAGACGAGGCGGCGGCCTGAGCCAGCCGGCCGCGACTGGCCTCGTCGACGGCGCGCAGCACAGCCCGCTGCGAGAGATAGGGAAGGGCCCACGAGAAGATCCCAAGGACGATGAGGCCGGTGACGAGCAGGCGGGTCGCCGGCTTCAGCCCCCGGACGTTCCGCGTGCTCGACGACGGGCTCGCGCCGCCCCGGGCCGGCTCCGCAGCGGCCACGCCGCTTCCCACGGGCGACGGGGCGCCCGCGCGCTCACGCGCTCTCACGTAGCCGGCGGCCACGCCGGCCAACAGCAGAAAGGCGACGGTGATCACGGCCATGTCCCAGTCCCAGTCGACGGACATGTGCACGACGAACACGACCACGGCCGCCTGACAGGCGGCCAGCAGCGAGCGCTCCGGATCGCCGCGGCGCCCCGGGTAGCGCCGCAGGGCGGGCAGCACGAGACCCGCCACCGCGACGGCGAACAGCACGAAGCCCACCAACCCGAGCTCGCTCAGGATGTTGAGCCACTGACTGTGGCTGTGCATGACGACCCACG
>DATIYD010000362.1:0-5554 GCA_035517975.1 Thermoleophilia bacterium
GCGAGCTCGACCGTGTAGCCCAGCGCCACCTCGTCGAAGTTGCGCACGCGTTCGGCGGGCTCCTGCTTGGGCATGGGCCGCCGCACCAGGTCGACCTTGCTCACCGCCGCCTCATCTCCGCCGCCTCATCTCCGGCCGTCCCATCGTCGTTGCCCATCCTCGTCACGCTCTCGTCTCCCGAGCCTTGTCGCGCCCCGTCAGAACCGCGACTCGCAGCCGCTGCGGTGGAGGGGTTCGATCTCCTCGGCCCGGTAGCCCTCGCGCCGCGCGAGGAACTCGTCCCAGTCGACCTCGTGGCCGTCGAACTCGGGGCCGTCGACGCAGGCGAACTTGGTCTCGCCGGCCACCGTCAGGCGACAGACGCCGCACATGCCGGTGCCGTCGATCATGATCGGGTTCATGCTCACGATGGTCTTGATGCCGAGCGGTCGTGTCTGGGCCGCGACCGTCATCATCTGGAACGTACAGGCGTGGGCGATCACGCGATCGGGTTCGACCTTCTCGAGGGCGAGGATCTCGGCCAGGCGCGTGACGTGACCCTTGAAGCCTCGGCTGCCGTCGCGAGTGACCACGATGACGCGATCGGCGACCTCCTCGAACCGCTCCGTCCAGTACAGCAGGTAGCTGCTGCGCGCCTCGACCAGGACGTAGACGGTGTTGCCCGCCGCCTTCATCGCGCGGGCGATCGGCAGCAGGCTCCCCAGCCCGTAGCAGCCGGCCACCAGCAGCACCGTGCCGAAGCTGCCGATCTCGGTCTCGTTGCCGAGCGGCCCGGCATACGACGGTACAGTGTCGCCGGCCTTGAGCCTGGCGAGCTTGGCGGTCGACGCCCCGACCTGGACGAAGATCGAGGTGACCGTGCCGGCCTGCGTGTCCCAGTCGGCGATCGTGAGTGGGATGCGCTCACCCCGCTCGTCGGGGCGCACGATGACGAAGTTGCCGGGCCGCGCCGACTCGGCCACCTCGGGCGCCTCGACCGTCAGCAGGTGGACGTTGGGCACGATCATGCGGCGCTCAACGATCGCGACCACGATCGCCTCCCTTCAGCGCACCGGCGGGCGTGGCTTTTGCGGCTGCGGGCGCGGCGGCCCTGGGCGCCGGCGCTCGTCGCGCCGGCCGCGGCCGGCGCGAGCGGTCGCCGGCGCGAATGCCGACACGCACCGGCCGCCAGCCGCCCTGCCAGGTCTCGTCGCGCCACAGGTAGGCGGCGCCTCGCGGGCAGTCGGGGTCGGGGCGGGCGGCGAGCACGAGTTCGGCGCCGTCCAGGCCGACCGTCAACTCGCCGCCCGCCTCGACCCCGAGACGGGCGAGATCGGCGGGATGCAACGCGAGACCCTCCTCGAGGTGCAGCTCGCCCAGCCCCTCGACCACGCCGGCGAGATCGAAGCCGCGATGGCGGAAGGAGGCGTGCTCGATGACGAGGACGAAGCGCCCCCGACCCGGCAGCCCTTCGCCGGCTCCGGGCGCCGGACCATCGCTCCCGGGCGCGGCGGCGGGACCGCGCGCGGCGGCTGCACCGCGCGCGACAGCGGCGCGACGGGGCGACGCGGCGGCCAGCGGCGTCATGGCCCGCGGCCGCCGATCGGCCTCGTCGGGAAAGCCGGCGACCTCGCCGCGGATGGCCGCCCGCACGGCGCCGTCGTCGGCGTACCGCAAGTCGGGCCGGCCGAGCCGCTCGGCCAGGTCCGAGAAGATGCGCCAGTCGGGATGGACGCTGCCGGCCGCGACGCCACGCCCGTGCTCGACGGCGCGCTGTTCCTGCACGCGCCCCTCGATGCTGGTGAGCGTTCCGTCGGCCTCGACACTCGACGCCGCGGGCAGGAAGACGTCGACCGGGAAGGGCGGCGCATAGAGTCCCTGCGCGATCACGAGCTCGCAGTCGGGCCGTTCGCTGAAGGGCGTCTCGCCGACCAGGTACAGCACGCGGGGCGGGCGGCCGCCCCGGAGCGTGGCGAGACTCGGCCCGCCGCCGGGCGCCGGCCGCGGGCCGGGCAGCACGTCGGCCAGGGCGCCGAGCTCGAGCGCTCCCCGCACGTTGGCACCGTGGGCCAGCGGCAGCACGGAGACACCGGGGCGGGCGGCGATCGCCTCGAGCTCGGGCAGCAACTCCCCGGCGCCGGGGCAGTCGAAGACCCTCGGTCCGACGACGATCGACAGCGTGCCGGCGCCGGCCTCGTCGCGCACCTCGCGCAGCACGCCGAGCAGCGCGCGGGCTTCGTCGCCAGGCGCGCTGCGCACCCATCGGTCGGCGACCCGGGCGAGATTCGATTCGCGCGCGTCGACCGCCACGAGCCTGCCGCCGCGCCGCATGGCGCGGCGCACCTGCACGCCGACGACCGAGAACGAGAACCGGGTGTCGAGGCCGGCGACGATCACGGTCTCGGCTTCGGCCAGGCCGGCAAGCGAGGCCGGCAGGGCGAAGAGCCGCGACCAGAACGCCGGCCCGCCGGGCAGGAAGGCGCTCGCCGTGGAGTCGACGCCGGCTCCGGCGAGCCCCTGACGGGCGAAGCGCTGGGCCGCGAAGATGGCCTCGTTGGTCAGGTCGGGCGAGATGGCCAGGAGCACGTCGCCGGGAGCCACGCCCGACAGCGCGGCCGAGACGACGTCGAGCGCCTCGTCCCAGGTCACGACGCGGTCGTAAGGGCCCTTGCGCACCATCGGCTTGCGCACGCGCGCGTAGTGATGGGTGACCTCGGGCAGGCAGAACCGGCCGCGCACGCAGAGCTGACCGTCGTTGACCTCGACGTCGTGGGCGGCGCCGACCGACGACAGCGCCCCGCCCTTGTGCGCCAGCTCGACGCGGCAGCCCAGGCAGCAGAACGGACAGGTCGACGTCTCGGCGCCGTCGGGCTTGCCGTCCCACTTGGACACCTTCTCGGCGAGGGCCCCCGTCGGGCAGACCGACACGCAGGCGCCGCAGAACTCGCAGCCGGCGGCCACGTGCGAGAGCCCGAACGCCGGGCCGATCAGCGTGCGCGGACCGCGGTGCTTGAAGGCCAGCACCGAGGCGCCCCGCACCTCGTGGCACATGCGCACGCAGCGCCCGCACAGGATGCAGAGGTTGTAGTCGCGGTCGTAGAAGGGATCGTCGTGCTCGGCCTCGAGACCGCGATAGGTGATCGGATAGCCGACGTCGTCGATACCCAGCCGCTCGACCAGGCTCTGCAGCTCGCAGTCGCCGTCGTTCGGGCAGCTCCGGCACCCGGTCGAGACGCCCGCCTTACGGATGGTCGTGAGGGTGCGACGGCAGTCGTCGCTCTCGCCGCACAGCAGGCAGCTGCATGGATGCTCGGAGAGGATCAGGCGCAGGATCTCCTCGCGCATCTCGCGCAGGGCGACGGTGTCGGTCGTGACCGCCATGCCCTCGGTCGCGACGGTGTTGCAGGCCAGCGGATAGCCGCGCGCGCCCTCGATCTCGACCGAGCACAGGCGGCAGCCGCCGAACGGGCTGAGCTCCTTGTGCGAGCACAGCGACGGCACGTACACGCCGGCCAGCTCGGCGGCGCGCAGCACGCTCGTGCCTTCGGGGACCGAGACCTCGCGGTGGTCGATCTCGAGGCGCACCGGCGGGGCGTCGGGACGCGGCAGGCGCTCAAGCACGGCTCTGCCCCGCCGATTCGATCACGATGGCGTCGCCGGCGATGGCGTCGAAGCGGCACACCTCGTAACACGAGCGGCACTTGATGCACTTCTCGAGGTCGAGGTTGTGGGCCTCGGCGCGGGGGCCGGTGATCGCCCCCGTCGGGCACACCTGCACGCAGCGCTGGCAGCCGGTGCAGCGGTCGGGCAGGATCGAGTAGACGACGAGCTCGCGGCACACGGCCGCGCGACAGCGCCGGGCGACGATGTGCTCGACGAACTCGTCGCGAAAGTACTTGAGCGACGACAGCACGGGGTTGGGCGCCGTCTGCCCCAGTCCGCAGAGCGAGCTCGCCTTGACGACCCGCGCGAGGCGCTCGAGCCGGTCGAGGTCGGCGAGCTCGGCGCGCCCCTCGCAGATGGCGTCGAGGATACCGACCAGGTGGCCGGTACCCACCCGGCAGGGCACGCACTTGCCGCACGACTCGTCCTGGGTGAACCCGAGGAAGTAGCGCGCCGTGTCGACGATGCAGGTGTCGCGGTCGAGGACGATGAGCCCGCCCGAGCCGATGATCGAGCCGGCCGCCGCGAGCGTCTCGTACTCGATCGGCGTGTCGAGGAACTCCTCGCCCAGGCAGCCGCCGGAGGGGCCGCCGGTCTGCACGGCCTTGAAGTCCTTGGCGAGGCCGCCGCCGATGTCGTAGATCACGCTGCGCAGCGTCGTCCCGAAGGGGACCTCGATCAGGCCGGTGCGCCGCACCTTGCCGACCAGGGCGAACGTCTTGGTCCCCTTCGACGCGGCGGTGCCGTGGCCGGCATACCAGGCGGCGCCCCGGTCGATGATGGCCGGCAGTGTCGCCAGCGTCTCGACGTTGTCGATGATGGTCGGCCGCTCCCAGAGGCCCGAGACCGCGGGAAACGGCGGCCGGCTGCGGGGCATGCCGCGACGGCCCTCGATGCTCGCGATGAGGGCCGTCTCCTCGCCGCAGACGAAGGCGCCGGCTCCCTCTTTGACGGTCACGTCGAACGAGAACTCCGAGCCCAGGATGTGCTCGCCCAGCAGGCCGAGGCGGCGAGCCGCGGCCAGGGCGGAGCGCAGGCGGGCGATGGCGAGCGGGTACTCGGCCCTGATGTAGACGTAGCCGTGGTCGGCGCCGATCGCGTAGGCGGCGATCAGCATGCCTTCGACGACGGCATGGGGATCGCCCTCGATCAGCGAGCGGTTCATGAAGGCGCCGGGATCGCCCTCGTCGGCGTTGCAGATGAGGTTGCGCGAGCCGTCGCCCGCCTCGCGACAGGCGAGCCACTTCACCCAGGTGGGAAAGCCGGCCCCGCCGCGGCCGCGCAGGCCGGCGTCCTTGATCGTGTCGACGACCTCGCGCCAGGGCAGGCCGAGGCAGCGCTCGAAGGCGCGGTAGCCGCCGCGGGCAAGGTAGTGGTCGACCTGCTCGGGATCGATGATGCCGCAGTTGCGCAGCACGATGCGCACCTGGTCCTTGAGCATGGCGTGATCGGCGAACCGCGGCACGCCGGCAAACGCACCGTCGCGCGCGGTAGCGGCGCGGGACGGGTCGTCGCCGTCGTGCCCGGCGTCGCCGTCGAGGGCTGCGCGCCCGGCGGGCGCGCCGCCGTCGTGCCCGGCGCCGCCGTCGAGCCCGGCGCCGCCGTCGGGAGCGTCGAAGCGTCCGACCAGATGGCGGCGCGGCACCTCGCCGGCCAGCAGGCCGTCGAGCACCTTCGGCACGAGCTCGGGGGTCATGTTCGCGTAGCTCACGCGCGGCCGGCCGGGAAGCTGCACGTCGAGCAGGGGTTCGAGGTAGCAGGGTCCGATGCAGCCGACCGCCACGATCTCGGCCTCGATCTGGCGCTCGTCGAGGTACGCCTTCAGCGCCTCGTGGACCGCGCCGGCGCCGGCCGCCAGACCGCAGGACCCCATGCCGAGGTAGACGACCGGGCGCGGGCTGGCCAGCAGCTT
>DATIYD010000363.1:0-2769 GCA_035517975.1 Thermoleophilia bacterium
TCGCCCCCCCCCGCCTCCTCGGGGTCGTCTTCGCCGCGCATGCGGTGCACGTTGTCGTCGGGGATCGGCACGTGCCGGATGAAGAGCTCGTGGGCCATGCCGTAGTTGCTCTGGTCGCTGTCGGGCGGCACGCAGCGCTCGTCGCCCCAGTACAGGTAGACGCGCCGCCAGGGGATCTTCTGCGTGAACAGCTGGTGGGCGAGCATCGCGTAGAACGGGCGCGGCGCGTCGCCGCCCGAGAGCGCCACGGTGAAGGCGCCACGCGCGGCCCCCGCCTCTTGCGCCGCCGCGGCGAAGAGCTCGGCGGCGCGGCGCGCCACCGCCGCGGCGTCGGGCATGACCTCGATCGCGACGCCGCGCGAGGCGGCGCTCACGAACGCCCCCAGGCGCGTGCCGCTGGACTCGGACGCCCCCAGGCGCTCGGTGCGGCGCTCATGGGCGCCGCCAGACGTGGCCGTCGTTGGCGACCAGCGTGTCGGCCGCCTCGGGTCCCCACGTGCCGGCCTCGTAGACCATCACGGTGCGTTTGGCGCCGTACCACGACTCGAGGATGGGGTTCACGACCCGCCAGGCCTCCTCGACCTGGTCGTCGCGGTTGAAGAGCGTCTGATCGCCGACCATGCAGTCGAGCAGCAGCGTCTCGTACGCGCTGAAGGGCAGCTCTTCGAGACCGGAGCCGTAGCTGAAGTCCATGGCCACCGGCTGCAGGCGGATGGCCGGGCCGGGCACCTTGGCTTCGATGCTCAGAGCGAGACCCTCCTCGGGCTGGATCCGCATGACGAGCACGTTGGGCGGCACACGTCCGCCGGGAATGTCGGTCTCGCGGAACAGCAGGTAGGGCGGCCGCTTGAACTGGATGGCGATCTCGGTGACGTGGCGCGGCAGCCGCTTGCCTGTGCGCACGTAGAAGGGCACGCCCTGCCAGCGCCAGTTGTCGATCAGGAACTTGACGGCGGCGTAGGTCTCGGTCGTGGAGTCGGGCGCGACCCGCTCCTCCTGGCGGTAGCCGGGCACGACCTGGCCGTCGACAGTGCCCTGCACGTACTGGCCACGCACGGCGAACTGGTCGACGCGCTCGACGGGGATGGGCCGCACGGCGTGCAGCACCTTGGCCTTCTCGTCGCGCACCGCGTCGGCGTCGAAGGCCACCGGCGGCTCCATGGCGGTCATGGTGACGAGCTGCAACAGGTGGTTCTGGATCATGTCGCGCAGCGCGCCGGCCTCTTCGTAGTAGGCGCCGCGATGCTCGACACCGAGCGTCTCGGACGCCGTGATCTGCACGTGGTCGATGTAGCGCCGGTTCCAGATGGGCTCGAAGATGCCGTTGGCGAAGCGGAAGACGAGGATGTTCTGGACGGTCTCCTTGGCCAGGTAGTGATCGATGCGGTAGACCTGATGCTCGTCGAAGACGGCGCGCACGGCGGCGTTCAGGGAGCGTGCGCTCTCGAGGTCGCTGCCGAACGGCTTCTCGACGACGACGCGCGTCCAGCCCCGGTTCTCGCCGTGTTCCTCGGGAGTGCCGGCGAGACCGCCCTCGTTCAAGCCGGCGGCGCCGAGCTGCTCGATGATCACCGGGAACAGGCTGGGCGGCGTGGCCAGGTAGAAGATCCGGTTGCCCGCGGTGTGCTTGGTGCGGTCGAGCTCGTCGAGCGCGTCGCGCAGCCGCTTGTAGCCTTCGGGGTCGCCGAACTCGCCCTGCACGTAGTTGACGGTGCCGAGCATGTCGTTGCAGGTGCGCGTCTCGGCCGTGCCGGTGCCGAAGAAGCTGTCGATGGCGTCGCGCGAGAGCCCACGCATGTCGGGATCGCTCAGTGGCTTGCGCCCGTAGCCCACCAGAGCGAAGCGCCGCGGCAGCACGTCGTGGCAGGCGAGGTCGTAGAGCGCCGGGATCAGCTTGCGACTGGCGAGGTCGCCGGTCACGCCGAACAGCACGACGATGCACGGCTCGGGCCGGCGTTCGAGGGCCAGCGGCGATTCGGCCGGTTCGGCCCCGACCGCCTCACGCAGCGGCGTGCCCGACTCGTCGTAGCCGATCACGTCCACCGTCTGCCGCCCCTCATCGCGTCCACCGTCCGCCGCACCCCGTCATGTCCATCGTCTGCCTGCCCTCCCCGCCTCGCGGCAGACGGTCACTTGCTCTTCACCGCGTGGCCGCCGAACTCGTTGCGGAGCGCGGCAAGCACCTTGCCCGAGAACGAGTCGGACTGGCGCGAGCGAAAACGGGCGAACAGCGATTCGGCGATGACCGGCATGGGCACGCCGCGCTCGATCGCCTGCTGCACCGTCCAGCGCCCCTCGCCGGTGTCTTCGACGTAGCCGGTGATCTTCTCGAGCCCGGGGTCTTTGGTAAAGGCGTCGACGGCCAGCTCGAGCAGCCACGAACGCACCACGCTGCCCTGGTTCCACAGGTCGGCGATCGAGGCGAGGTCGAGGTCGTAGCCGCTCGCCTGGAGCAGCTCGAAGCCCTCGCCGTAGGCCTGCATCATGCCGTACTCGATGCCGTTGTGGACCATCTTCACGAAGTGACCGGCGCCGTGGCCCCCGCAGTACTCGTAGCCGTGCCCGGGCGGGGCCAGGGTGGCGAGGGCCGGCTCGATCTGCTCGAAGGCGCTCCGGTTGCCGCCGACCATGAGGCAGTAGCCGACGTCGAGCCCCCACACCCCGCCGCTCGTGCCGGCGTCGAGGTAGCGCAGGCCCTGCGCTTCGAGCCGGGCGCCGCGCTCGACGTCGTGCTGGTAGGGCGAGTTACCGCCGTCGATCACGATGTCG
>DATIYD010000364.1:0-9085 GCA_035517975.1 Thermoleophilia bacterium
CACAGACGGTCATGCGGATACCCAAACCCGCGCATATCAGCCTTGACCGCGCGTCGCCATGAGTCTGGTGCGCTCACCGCAGCGCCCCCATAGACGAGGACAGCCCCGCGCGGCGGGGCTGTCCGTCGTGGCCGTCTTGACAGACGTTCTTACATATCAGCGGACCAGGCGCGCGGCCAGGCCGTGGCTCTCGAGAGCGGCCAGCGTCGCGGCCTGATCGGCGTCGCGCGAGGTGCGCACCACGCCGTCGGGGCCCACGAAGAACAGCCAGGACATGCGGTTCGAGATCGTCGTGGTCATGACTCTCAGCTCCCTGTGCATCGCCAAGCGACGCGATCGTGAGGATGGTTGCGTTGTCGCCCCACAGGCCCGACTCGTCTCAGGGCGTGCACGCGCGTGGCAGCGAGCGGTGCTGGGGTGGTATTGGGCGGGGCCGGCCCAGAGCCGGCCCCGCCCGCCCTGATGGCCGCTGGAAGGGGGCATCCGGCGGCCGGGGGTCTGCGTTTCTGTCAGGGCACCTTGGGGCGCAGCACGCGTACGGCGTGCGCGGGGAAGGCGTTGCGAAGACCGGCGCGCGGGTGGCGCATGGGACCGTCGATCGTGGAGGAGAGGCCGAGGTCGCCAAGAAGGATCGGGCGGCTACCGTCGCCCGAACCGGGCGCCGCGACGCTTGAGCGCTCGAGCTCAGCCCGTGCGGTGCGCATGTCTCACTCCTGCCTGCGGTCGGCCGCTGCGCTGCTGAGAGCTCAGCGGTTTGTGATTCCTTGCACATTATATATGTCTTTCGTCGTAGTGCCAAACCGACCGATGGCTGAAAGACGAGGCTGAGCCCTGGACAGAGTGGCGAAAGGCGGAGTCGTGCAAGGAAGACGACTGGCCCTGACGGCGCACGGTTTTTGCGGCCTGCCGTCAGATACGGTCGTCAGATTGAGGGCAATCGCCGAGTCTGCTAGCATGGGGAGCCTTCGCAGCGCGCCGGCTCCCGGCCGGCCGCACTCGAAGTCCGGTGGCGGCGTAGCTCAGCTGGTCAGAGCAGCGGAATCATAATCCGCGTGTCGTAGGTTCGAGTCCTACCGCCGCTACCAACGACACGATGGCTCGCGCAGTGAAACTTGACAGAATGGCTCGTGCGGCGGCCCGCTACGCTGTTCTGCGCGTCGGCGCCGAGCGAAGCGGCACGAGACGGAGGTCGTCACCCTGGGGCGGGAGCACGACCCAGCAGCGACGACACAGCCACACCGGCGGCAGCACCTGTGAACCGGCCGGGAGCATGACCGACGTCAGGCTGCATTCCATCCTCCCGCGGCACTGCGGGCAGCGCGGGGCCCGGCCGGGAGATGGGATCTTCTTGCGGTGTGGAAACGATACCATGTGTTCTCCTGGCCCGCCGCCTGGCGGGATCTCCCCGATAGTTACCCCAGCCTCGCGGAGCCGGGGCCCGCACGACGTTCTCGGCCACGATCCGGCGGGGCACGCTCGGGCGAGACGCTGCCCAGCTGCGGACCGGTCCGCCTCACGGTGGCGAGCCGGTCCTATCTGGTCGATGTCGAGCCTCGCGGCGCTCGACGGCGTTGCGATGGCGCCGAACCGTCGAATCCGGCACCCTCCGGAGGGAGTGTCTTGGCACGGCGCCACGACGCCGGCACGAGAGTTATACCCGCGTGAGCGGCCCGAGCCACTGTTGGCGGGAACGTGAGCGGGGGAGGCTGGTGGGTGCCTCCCCCGCCTGCCGGCTCGTCGACCCCGTAGGAGAGGAAGCCTCGACTGCCAGCATCGCCGCCCGCCGGGGGGTCCTGGCGAGCGACTCCTCACGACCAGATGTCCGCACCTCGGAGGTCGGTCCGGCCTCGCGCGAGGTGAAGAGTCCCGGTCACTCTGTGTAATCTGTTCTGGCAACGTTCGCGATGGCGCGGGGATGCCCTTCAGAAAAGCGAAAGGGCCGCCCATGCGGGCGGCCCTTTCGCCGGCGGGCATCTTGCGACGTGGCTTTCTCGGGCCGCGCCGGCTTGCCGCTGGTGGTCGCCTACCCTTCCGGAGATCCTTCCAGAGACCCTTCCAGAGCCAGCTCCGAGCGCCGCGCCGCCGCGCTGCCGCCGGCCACCGTGACCGCGTCGTCGAGCAGGCAGCTCACGCGGTAGCCGGTCTCGTCTCTCTCGCCGTTCGCCAGGGCCACTCCCAGCACGTGGTGACTGAAGCCGGGGAAGCGCCGGTCGAAGCGCTGCAGCGCTTCGAGGTAGTCGACGGTCGGAGCGTTGACGCGCTCGCCGGGCATCAGGATGGGGATGCCCGGCGGGTAAGGCACGACCATGACGGCCGAGGCGCGGCCGGCCATCGCCGCGAGGGGCGTCATCTCGACCTTGCCGCGCACCAGGTTCTCGTAGGCGACGTCGGGCGGCATGACCGGCTCGGGCAGCGCCTCGTAGGCCAGCTCGAGCTTGCGCGGCAGGTCGGATTCGACCATGTAGGCGTGCATCTCGTCGCCCAGCATGGGCAGCGTGAGGTCGGCGTACCGCGAGCCGTGGGCGCGCACCAGGTCGGGGAACACGTCGCGCAGCGGGGCGCCGCGGTCGTAGAGGCTCTTGAAGTCGAACAGCGCGTCGACCAGGGTGCCCCATTTGCCGCGCGTGATGCCGATCGAGAAGAGGAACAGCAGCGTGTAGTCGCCGGTCTTCTCGACCACGATGCCGCGCGTCTCCAGGAAGCGCGAGACGAGCTCGGCCGGTATGCCCCAGGGCGCCGGCGTGCCGCGCGAGTCGACGCCCGGCGTGAGCAGCGTCACCTTGATGGGGTCGAGCATGCAGTAGCCCGGTGTGAGATCGGGAAAGCCGTGCCAGTCAGCGTCGGGGGCGAGGGTCCAGCACCAGGGTTCGCGGCCGAGCAGCTCGTCGGAGACCGCGCCGAACTCGTACTCGTCACCGCTTGCCGGGTCGGTCACCGTGTCGGGCTGCCAGACGCCGAACCACCAGGAGCCGCGCGGACCGGCGTCGTCACGCTGGGTGATCTCGCGTGCGACACGTACCATCGTCTTGCGAAAGGCGATCGCCTCCTGGATGCTCTCCTGCGTCAGGCTCGGCCCCGAGGCGCCGTCCATCATCGCGGTCGAGACGTCGTTCGAGGCGATGATCGCGTACTGCGGCGAGGTCGAGGCGTGCATCATGAAGGCTTCGTTGAAACGGTCGCGGTCGATGGGCTTGCGGCCCTGGCGCACATGGATCATCGACGCCTGGCTCAGTGCGGCCAGGAGCTTGTGCGTGGACTGGGTGGTGAGCACGGTCGGTCCGCTCGCGTCGCCGGGCTCGCGGTACATGCCATAGCGCCGCGCGTAGAGCGGGTTGAAGCGCGCGTAGGCAAACCAGGCCTCGTCGAAGTGGATGCGATCGACGCGCCGGCCCAAGGCCACATCGACGGCCTCGACGTCGTAGCAGAGGCCGTCGTAGGTCGAGTTGGTGAGCACCGCGTAGACCGGCCGCCCATCGTTCATGTAGCTGCGCAGCGGCGTCGCTTCGATGGCGGCGTCGATCGCCGCCGGCTCGAGCAGGGCGGGGGAGACGGGCCCGATGATGCCGTAGCCGTTGCGCAGCGGGCGCAGGTAGACGGGGATGCTGCCGGTCATCGAGAGGCCGTGCTGCACCGACTTGTGGCAGTTGCGGTCGATCAGCACGGCGTCGCCCTGGGTCACACAGCCGTGCAGCACGATCTTGTTCGACGTCGAGGTGCCGTTGGTCACGAACATCGTGAAGTCGGCGCCGAAGACGCGCGCCGCGTAGTCCTCGGCGGCGCCCACCACGCCGGAGTGATCGAGCAGCGAGCCGAGCTCGCCGACCGAGATCGACAGGTCGGAGCGCAGCATGTTCTCGCCGAAGAAGCTGTGGAAGCTCTGGCCGACCGGCGTCTTCAGAAAGGCGGTGCCGCCGGTGTGACCCGGCGTGTGCCACGAGTACTCGTGGTGCTCGGCGAACTCGACGAGGCGGCCGAAGAACGGCGGCAGGAGCTCGTCGACGTAGGTGTGCACGGCGTAGGCGACCCGGCCGGCGATGAAATGCGGCGTGTCTTCGAGCTTCCACATGTAGCCCGTCACGCCGCGCAGGGCGTCGTAGGGCAGCTCGGAGAGCGAGACGCGGTTCGTGACCACGAAGATCGGCAGCTCGCGGCCACGCGAGCGGCCGAGGGCGATGATGTCGAGCGCCCGCGCGTCGCCGTCGGTCGGGCAGTCCGGGCCGTGACAGCTCCACTCGAGCATGAGGCAGCCGATGCCGGGGTTGGAGCGCAGGACCATCTCGCAGTCGTCATAGGTGGCGGCCTCGATCACGGTGAGGCCGTGGTCCTTGAGCTCGCCGATGACGGCCCGCGCGGCGCGACCGGCCGCCGTGTCCGCCTTCAGGTCGTCGTCGACGACCAGCACCGGAAAGGAGGAGTATTCCATGCCGCCCCCGCTCGTTGCTCGTGGCCGTCGACTCGTGACGGCCGTTGTCACGGACTGAAGGCCAAGGGTACTCCGTCCGCAACGCGTCGCAAGCCCGGTCGGCCGAGAGAGGTTGGCCGCATACCCGACCGGGTATCAGCGCATCGTCTGCGGATCTTGTCCAGGAGGGGATGCCATGGCCGTACCCGGGTATGCGATCGGCACCACGCTGAAGGCGCCGTACGAGCAGGTCGTGCCTCTCGTCAAACAGGCGCTCAACGACGAGGGCTTCGGCGTGCTGTGCGAGATCGACGTGCAGGCCGCGCTCAAGGAGAAGCTCGGCGTCGCGCGCGGGCGCTATCTGATCATCGGAGCCTGCAACCCACCGCTGGCTCACCGGGCTCTCGAGGCCGAGCCCGATCTCGGCGTCTTTCTGCCCTGCAACGTGGTCGTCTACGAGGCGCCGGACGGCACCCACGTGAGCGCGGTCGACCCGCACAGCATGCTCGGCACCATCGCCAACCCCGTGCTCGACGAGATCGCCGCCGAAGTCAGGGGGCGGTTCGAGCAGGTGGTCGCCACGCTGGGGTGAGGCCGTCGACTCGCGGCCTGGGGCCCATCAGTCCTTCTTGATGGCGATCGAGGCATCGGCCGGCAGAGCCAGGCCGGCCGCCACGCGCATCGCCTTGAGCGCCGCCAGCGGTACGATGCAGTCGGTGCAGATGGCGGCCTCGCGGGCGAGCGCCACAAGGGAGCTCGAGGCCTTGGGGTTGATCTCGCCGTAGGCGTCGACAGTGCCATTCGCGGCGAGGCGTTCCTTGAAGCGCTCGATGTTGTCGCAGGTCGTCTCGACGGCGAACGTGACCTGGCGGCCGTCGCTGGTCTCGGCATCGATCGTCGTGCGATGGCCGCAGATGCCGGCCTGCACGTCGGCTGCGCCCGTCATGTCGGCGTGTGGTCGGAGAGACACGGGCGTTGGGTCGTCGTCATGGCGGAGTCCGTTCGTCGCCTTCCGGGGTCGGGTCAAGCATACCCGAGAGGGTATTCAAACGACAACGAGCGGTGCGGCTCCACCGTCATCGCGCGAGCCGTGATCATACGGCGCCGTTGTCGCCGCGCGAGCACGAGTTGTGCGGAGCGTTGGCGACCCGCTAGAGAAGCGCTGCCCCGAATGTGGCTCCAGGAAGGTGCGTCAGACACTGGGCAGCTTCCTGCGCAACGGATCGCTGTCGTCGCCCACCTGCGGGATCGTGCCGACCGGGGGCTGAGGACGCTGACCCCGGGGCGCGGTCGCGCCCTCCGCCGCAATACCCCCTCCCAGCGCCTGTGTCGCTGCTGGCGCCGCCGCCGGGCCTCGACTACCATGTCGGTACCGCTACGGCGGCGTTCGGCAGTGCCCCTCCGACCCGGAGACGACGCGTCATGGACTGTGGAAAAGAGCGTAACCTGGCCGCCTGCACCTGCACCTACGAGCCGTGCCCGCGCAAGGGCGCCTGCTGCGAGTGCGTGCGCTTCCATGCGGACATGCGCGAGCTGCCGGCCTGCGTCTTCGACACGCGCGCCGAGGCGACGTTCGACCGCTCGTTCGAGCACTTCGCCAGGCTCGTCGGAGAGCGCCGCGTGTAGGATCGCGCGGCGCACGGCTCCGCCCCCGTGGGCGTGAGTCGCCCCCGGTTCTGGATGACCCCCATTCTCGTATGAAGTTCTGGTCGCACGCGCTGCAATCGCAGCATGTTCGGCGCCATGCGGTCTGGACCGCTCGTTCGGGACGGCTCGTCGGGGCGAGGTGATATATCCTTACAAATACGGTCCGCACTGTCGGGCCGCCGATGCGTGCACCGTGAACGGGTCAGGAGACACCATGGCGGAAGCAACCAGGCAGGCCGGTACCGGCCGCGTCAGCTTCTTGAGCGACGAGCAGAAGCAGCAGATCTACGACACCGCCCTCGGCATCCTGGCCGAGGTCGGCATGGTGGTGCTCCACGAAGAGGGCGAGGCCGTCATGCTGGCCGGCGGCTGCAGGCGCGACGACGACGGCCGCGTGCACGTGCCGGCCGCGCTCGTGGCCCGGGCGCGCGAGACGGCGCCGGCGCGCTTCACGGTCTACGACCGCGCCGGCGAGCCGGCCATGGAGGTGGGTGGCCGCAACTCGTACTTCGGCAACGGCTCCGACCTCATGTACCTGTTCGATCTGGAGAGCGGCGAGCGCCGCCTGGCGGCGCTCGCCGACGTCACCGTGGCGGCCCGGCTGTGCGACGCGCTGCCCGACATCGACTTCGTCATGTCGGGCGCCTACCCCGACGGCATGGAAGCGCAGGAGGCCTATCCGCGCCAGTTCCGCGCCATGATCGAGGCGACGACCAAACCCTTCGTGATGACGGCCGGCGGCGTCGAGACGGTCGAACCGATGTGGCGCATGGCCTGCGAGGTGCGCGGCGGCGTCGATCGGCTGCGCGCCAAGCCCTACTTCGTCATGTACAACCAGCCGGTCAGCCCCCTGAAGCACCCCTTCGAGACCGTCGACAAGCTGCTCTTCTGCGCCGACCACCGCATCCCGTCGACCTACTGCCCGTCGCCGACCGCCGGCGGCACCGCGCCGATCACCACGGCCGGCCAGGTGACCCTGGGCGTCGCCGAGGCGCTCTTCGGCCTCGTCATGCATCAGCTGCGGGCGCCGGGCGCGCCCTTCGTCATCGGCCAGGGTCCCAACGTGCTCGACATGGCGACGGCGCAGTCCATGTACAACGCTCCCGAGTTCGTGCGGGCCTACGCCTGCGAGGTCGAGATGGCCAAGTGGCTCGACCTGCCCAACTGGGGCTTCAGCGGGCACACCGACGCCCAGGTGATCGACGCCCAGGCCGGTATGGAGGCCGACGAGCTGACCAAGCTCTCGCTGCAGCTCGGCTCCAACCTGAACCACGACGTCGGCTACCTCGACTTCGGCCTGACCGGATCGCTCGAAGAGCTCGTCATGGTCGCCGAGTTCATCGCCCGCAACCGGCGCCTGCTGGCCGAGATCGAGGTCTCGCCCGAGACGCTCGCCGTCGACGTGCTCGTCAAGGTCGGTCCCGGCGGCGACTACCTGGGTCAGCGCCACACCACCCGTCACCTGCGCTCCAGCCAGTGGCGCCCGCAGCTGCTCAACCGCATGAGCCACGACCGCTGGCTGGCCGGTGGCGGCCTCGACCTCACCGAGAAGGCTCGCGCCAGGGCGCGCGAGCTGCTGGCCACCCACCGCGCACCCGAGCTGCCGGCCGACCTGCTCGCCCGCCTCGACGCCGTCGTGCCTGGAGCGTGAGTGGACGCTGAGCATGGGGAGGGGCGGCCCGCCGCGGGCGGGCCGCCCGGGCGCCGCCTCGTCCTGTTCGACTTCGACGGGGTGATCGCCGATTCGCTGCAGCCGACCTGCACGGTCATGCGCAAGGTCATGATCGCCCACGGCTACCCCGAGCTTGCCACGCCCGAGGCGCTGCTGCGCTTCGTCGATGCGAACTGGTTCGAGGGTCTGCGGCAGGCCGGCGTGCCGCTGCAGGTGAGCGACGACCTCGACGACGGTGTCGCCGAGGCGGTCGCCGCCGGCGCCTTTGCGCCCTACGACGACATGCCCGCCGTGGTGACGCGGCTGGCGGCACGTCACGACGTCCTGATCGTCACATCGAATCGCAGCGACATCGTCGAAGCCTGCCTCGCCGGCTACGGCATCGTGGGCGTCGCCGAGGTGCTCGGCGGTGACAGGGGCCACAGCAAGGTCGACAAGATCGATGCCGCGCGGCGTCGCTTCCGCGTCGGCCACGACGCCTCCTGGCTGGTGGGCGACACCGTGGGCGACGTCGTCGAGGGCAGACGGGCCGGCGTGGGCACGATCGCCGTGACCTGGGGATGGCACGCTCGCGAGCGCCTCGAGGCGGCCGCGCCCGATCGCCTCGTCACGACCCCGGCCGAGCTGCTCGCGCTGCTGCTGTAGGTCGGACCGGGCGGCCGCGGGTCGCCTCGCCGCCGCGGGCTCTCGCGGTCTCGCACTTCTTGGACTTCCGCCGATCGCCGCGGCGGCTTCGGGTCGCGCGGTCCATGGTGGGAGGCTTTGCCGTTCAGGGCGCGAACTCCCCGACCGAACAGGGAGACCACGGCCGAGAGGCCTGCTGTCGGGAGGCGGTCGATGTCCATCTTCGAGTACGTCCAGCATCCGCACGTGGAGGACCGCAAAGTCGTGGGGCCGCCGACCGTGGAGGCCGCCCGGATGAAGCTGCACGGCCCCGGCCCGCTGAGCCGCCTGAACGCCAGGGTAGGGCTGAAGATCACCGTCATCGTGGGCACCATGTGGTGCGCCTACCTGTTCACCGCGCTCGCGCTCGTGAGCGCACCGACGGCCTTTCACAGCGGCAACAAGCTCATCATCGTCTCCTGGATCGCCCAGACGTTCCTGCAACTCGTGCTCCTGCCGATCATCATCGTCGGCCAGAACGTGCAGGCGGCGGCGGCCGACGCGCGCGCCGAGGCCACCTACAAGGACGCCGCGGCGGTGCTCGAGGAGGCCAAGCAGATCCAGGCCCACCTCCTGGCGCAGGATACCGAGATCGAGAAGATCGTGGCCGCCCTCGGGGCGCCCGGCACGGCCTGAGACCGGCGTCGCCGTCCGCTACTCGGCACGCTGCACCCGGAAGGCGGGCTCGCACCGCCAGTACG
>DATIYD010000365.1:0-4925 GCA_035517975.1 Thermoleophilia bacterium
CTCGTCGGCCGGCGTCGGACGCCGGCCGACGAGGCGCTCGGTGCGCAGGACGTCTGGTGCTCGGCCTGAGGCGCTCATCGTGACGATCGTACCCTCGTCGTGGGCAGGATGCGCCGATTCTCGCAGAAAGCGCGGGCCGCCGTGTGCGCCGCGGCCGGCCACGGAGCGTTCGGCAGCCTCAAGACGCCGACCGTGCAGTGACCGGGAGGTGCGCGGTGACGAGGCGGTAGGCGAGGTCCATCTGGTCGAGCTCGAGCAGGCGCGCGTAGCGGCGCCGCCAGGCGCCGCTTGCGAGGTCGGCGGCGAGGCGATCGAGACCGGCGTCGAGCAGGCTGTCGTCGAGCTCCACGAAACTGGAGATGCCCGCCTGGACGACCGGGTCGAGGTACGCCTCGGGCCGGCGCCAGAAGGCGCCGAGAAAGCCGTCGAGGCAGTCGTGCGGCACGGGCACCGTCTCGACGATCGCGCTGCAGGGGCCGAGTCCGGCGAGGATCGCCTGGAGCGTCGGAAAGATCAGGCGGTCGCGCTCGCGGATGGCCGGCAGGTAGTCGCGGGTGAGCCACAGGTCGTCGTCGATCTCGGGTATCCAGGTGAACAGCACGACACGCCGGCGAGCGACGCGGCGCAGCTCTGCCAGACCCGCGGCGAGATCGGCCCAGTGCTGCATGGTGAGCACGGCCATCGCGGCGTCGAAGCTGGCGTCGGCGAAGGGTAACGACTCGGCGGCGGCGCGCACGCACGGCGCGGCCGTCGCCGGCCGCGCCGCGATCATCGCCGCCGCCGGCTCGACCGCCGTCACATCGATGTCGTCGGGCTCGTACGAACCGGGGCCGGCGCCGACGTTGACCACGGTGCCGGCGTCGCCGAGCCCCGCCCTGATCCACTGGGCGATGCGCGGGTCGGGCCGGCGCGTGCGGCCATAGATGGCCCCGACGCCCTCATAGCGGATCGCCGTCCGGTGCAGGGCGATGCCATCGTCGCCGGGCCCGTCGGCGCCCGGCGACCACGTTCGCGAGCTCCCGTCCATCACGCCGCGGTCGGCTCTCTAGGCGCCCGGGTCGAAGAGCTCGAGCGAGCGCATCGCCTGTTCCATGCGACGGCGGTTCTCGGTGAGATCGCCGGGCGGGTCGACGCCGAGCATGAGCTGCAGCGTGTCGCCGCCGATGTAGGCGACCCAGGCCTGCACGTGACCCGGCGTCGAGTCGCCGCCGGTCGCGGCGCTGCCGGATGTCCCGCCCTCGCCGGTGGCCGCGGCGTCGTCGCCGGTCGCCGTGTCCTGGGCGGCCGGCTGCGGCACCACGTAGTCGCAGTGCATGGCCGGATACCCGGCGAGCGTGGTCGCCTTCCAGGGTGAATGGATCGTCCAGCCCTGCTGCTCGGCGGTGTGGGCGGCGTAGCGGTTGTGGATGACGAGCTGCTCGGCGAGCTCCTGCGGCGAGGTGTCGTAGCCCACCTCGACCCGCGAGATCGAAAGGACGGCCTGGCCGCCCCCGGCGTCGCGCGCGGCCAGGTAGGCCGACCTGACATTGCCGGGCAGCTCGGGCGAAGCCACGAGCGGCGGACCGTCGGCGAAGGAGTCGTCGATGACGAAGCGCACGCCGAGCTCGTCGTTGCTGTAGTGGCGGGTGCTCACGGCTGCACGTTCTGGCTCACGGCGCGAGCTCCTTTCCGATGTTCATCCGGCGTAGCGCTCCATGAGCGCAATCACCCCGCTCGAGATGAGCGGTCGCCTGCGGCCGCGCTCGGCGGCGCGGTCGCCGGCTTCGTAGGCCCACTCCGCGGTGCGCACCATGGGCCAGCGCAGCGGTTCGGGCGGCAGCGGCTCGGGCGGGCCCACGACCGGCAGGCGGACCCACTCGTCGTCTGCGCCCAGCACGAGCGACGCCAGGATCTTGCCGCCCACCCTGGTCGAGGTCAGACCGTGGCCCGAGAAGCCGAGGCCGGCGTGCACGTTGCCGCCGGGCAGGGTCCAGAAGAACGGCAGACCAGACCTGGTCATGTCCATGGGGCCGCTCCAGGCGTGCTCGAAGCGCACGCCCTCGAGCTGTGGGAAGAGCCAGAGGAGCCCGTGAGCGGCCAGCCGCGCCAGGCGCTGCGAGGCGAGGGCGCGCCCGGCGATGCCGGCGCCGTAGACCATCGCCATGCCGCCGCCGCCGATGGCGATGCGGTCGTCGGCCGTGCGGCGCAGGTAGAAGAGCATCTGGCGCCGGTCGGCCAGGCCTGCCTGACTTGACCAGCCGATCTCGGCGAGGCGCTCGGGGATGGGCTCGGTCACGACCATGTAGTCGACGCCCACGGCGAAGGCGCGCGCGAACTCGGGGCGGCCCACCGCCCACGCCCCGTGGGCCAGCACCACCTGCGCGGCGCGCACCGCGCCGCCGGCGGTCTCGACCGTGGCCGGCGCGCCGGGGCGCAGCGCGACCATGGCGGAGCCCTCGCAGACGCGCACGCCGCGCTCGAGCACGACCCGTCGCAGCTCGCGGGCCAGCTTTGCCGGCTGCACCGTGGCGAGATCGGGCGTGAAGACGCCGCCGGTCAGGCGCGGCGAGTCTGCGACTCGCCGCGCCTCGGCGGCGTCGACCGCCCGCAGGCGCTCACCCAGGCCGCGCCGCTCGAGCAGCGCCAGCGCCGCGTGGTCGGGGCCGGTCTGCCAGTCGCCGGCCTGGCCGTAGAGGATGCCCTCGTGGTGGAACTCGACCTCGGCTCGGTGACGCTCGCACCAGCGACCGAGGTCGGCGACCTGGTCGCCGAGCGCGGTCGCCCAGCGCAGGCCGGCATCGTCGCCGAAGCGCCGGCAGAGCTGACCGGCGAACATCCACGACGACGAGAAGAAGCCGCCGTTGGCGCCGCTCCCGCCGGCCCCGCAGACCGCGGCCTCGAGCAGCACGACGCGCAGCGACGGTTCACGCTCGGTGAGCTCGTACGCCGTCCACAGGCCCGCGAAGCCGCCGCCCACGATACAGACGTCGGCCTCGAGCGTGCCGGTGAGCGGCGGACAGGGCGTGCCGGGGTCGGCGGCCAGCGCCTCATCCAGCCAGTAGCTGCGCGCGCCGACCGGCGGCACCTGCGGCGCCGCTCCGCCCTGCCGGCCTCTGCCGTCGCTCATGTCGTCACCATCCGCGTCATGTCGTCTTCGCTCGAGTCATGTCGTCTCCGCTCGGATCATGTCGTCTCCGCTCGCGTCATTTCTTGCCATGCAGCACCCCCATCGTACCCACCATGAAGGGCAGGCGCAGCGCCATGGGGATGAACGCGGACCGGCCGGTGTCGGCGTAGTCGACCGACGAGACGCCCCAGCCGCGCACCGCCGCGAGCAGCTCGTCGACCGTGCCGTAGGCGCTCTTCAGGCGGAAGAGGTCCTGAAAGGCGAAGGCCCCGCCGGGCTCGAGCACGCGCAGCGCCTCGCGCACGACCTCGCGCTTGTCGTGCGCGTCGCGCACCTCGTGGAAGCAGAGGTTGCTGACCACGGCCGCGAAGCTGCCGTCGGCGAAGGGCAGCGCGGCGGCGCTGGCCCGCTGGAAGCTCGTGCGCCCGGCCACGCCGCGCGCGGCGGCGTTGGCCTCGCAGATGTCCTGCGAGTACTCCCAGCTCTCGCCCCAGTAGTCGATGCCGGTGACACACACCTGCGGGAACTTCTCGGCGAGCGCGATGGTCAGCGGCCCGTTGCCGCAGCCGATGTCGAGGGCGCCGGCCGGGTCGGGGCCGACGGCGCTGATCGGCGTGCCGGGGGCGGCGCCGGTCGGCGTACCGGCAGTGGCGCCGATCGGCACGAGGGCGGCGGCGGCCGCGCGCCCGTCCCAGTCGAGGTGGTCGAGCACCAGGGCCTGCACACGCGCCTGGATCTCCCCGTCGTTGGCGGCCAGCAGATGGCGCGCGTAGGCGAAGTAGACGGCCACGAGCGCCGCCAGCACCGTCGCGGCCGCCGCCAGCGGGACCAGCCAGGAGATCCGCACGACGTGCCCGGTGACGGCCACAAGGACGAAGACCAGGGCGACCAGCGCCGGGCCGGCGATGAACCGGACAGACACCCAGTTGCCGTACGCGTCGCCGTCCATCGGTCTCCCCCCGTTTCCCAGCGCGACCGGCCGCCGCCGACCTCGAGCAGAAGGTCGAGCCGACCGCGGCCGGAACCGACCGCAGCGCAAGACTCCGGCCGGCGAGCCTCGGTTCGATTATCTCTTCAGTCGCGGGGCGGTGTATAGGGCTGCAAAGCTACCGGGCGACGACGGCGGAGGTCACCAACCAGACGACGATGGCCGCGGCGATCAGGGCCGCGGCGATGAGCACGATGGCGGTGCTTCTCTTCGCCGTCCCGGGCGGGACAGCAGGCGCGCCCACCGGCATGCGCCCTGCGGCAGCCTCGGCGGCGGGCGCAGCGTACGAGGACGCGCGGCCTTCGAGCGCCGCGGAAGCGGGGCTCTCAGGCGAGCAGTAGGCCGTGTCGCCAAGCTGACAGAGCACATCGCGCTCAGAGGCGTAGTCCCTCTCCGGCAGCTCCAGGAGCGCGATGATCGCTTCGCTCGGACAGGCGTTCCCTGCCGCGCCTCTGACGAACACGTCCTTATGGACCGGGTAGCTCGTGCCCCGCAAGCACCGGCTCAATGTCCCTTGATCGACCATCACATCGACCTCGTCATCGGGGAATCCGCCGACACCGGGGCGGCCCGCGCCAAGCGTCCGTTCAGGTGTCTCGCTATCTCAGTTCCCAGTGATGGTCGAACGCAGAACCTGGCATCGACCCGACGCCCAACCCTCATCGCGCGAATCGCGCACACGGCCCCGCAGCGCAACGCGAAAAAACCTGCAAAACAGCAGGAAGAACGGCCTCTGCGGGGGACTTGTTTCGTGCTCGAACCTGCTCCACATCGGGAATGTTCATTGGTGCCATTTTCAGCCCCGGATCGAAGTCGAAAGCATGACTAGCA
>DATIYD010000366.1:0-8076 GCA_035517975.1 Thermoleophilia bacterium
CAGGCATAAGCCCGGCCGGGGTGGAGACTGGGCGGCCCCTGCGGCGTCCTGTCAGAGCTCGCGCCGCCCGAAGGCCCAGGCCGCGGCGGCCAGAAGAGCCGCTGCCGCGAGCACGGTGGTCGCCAGCGGCCACAGCAGGGCGACGTCGCGGCCCTTCAGGGCGGCGTCGCTGGCCGCCATGAGGCCGGCCGGGCTGTGGTCGCGGATCAGCGGAAAGCCGGTGAACACAAGCAGACCGATCCACAGGGCGATGCCCGCGCCGATCGCCGGCGCCTGGCCGCGCATGGCCGCCGACAGCAGCACCATGAGCATCAGCACCATGGTCGCGAAGACGAGCCACAGTGCGGTCGTCTCGATGAACGGGCCGATCGACGCCGAGCCGAAGAGCACGACCGTCGTCACGATGCAGAGGGCGGCCCCGACGACGGTCGCTACGACGAGCACCGCGAGCTGCGAGGTCGCTTTGAGCACGACGAAGGCCGCGCGGCTGATCGGCTTGGTGAGCACGAGCACGGCGGTGCCGGCGCGCCGCTCGGCCGAGATCGTGGCCGCGCCGGCGATGATCACGGCCAGCGTGACGAGCTGGGCGAGGTTGCCCATGAACTGCAGGTACGAGTCGCGCGCCGTGGGCGGCGGGATGTGGACGATGATGCCCGACTGCGAGTTCGTCGTGGCCCGGATGATCTCGGGCGTGAGCTTGGTGAGCACCGGCGACGAGAGGGCGAGGAACAGCAGGATGCCGGGCAGCACCCAGAGGCGCCAGGTCTTGACCGTCTCGCGGGCTTCCTTGGCGGCGAACGTCACCAGCGGGCCGCTCACGACGCGCCCCCTCCGACGAGCTCCACGAAGACCTCTTCGAGGCTCACCTCGTCGACCTCGAGGCGGCGCAGGCCAAGGCCGGCGGCCGAGATCACGGTGGGCAGGTCGCGCTCGGCCGCCGGCAGGTCGGTCACCGTGAGACGCAGGGCCGCTCCGTCGGGCTCGAGCCCGACCAGCCAGGGAGCCCCGGTCAGGGCGGCCGTCAGGCGGGCGGGGTCGTCGACCTCGAGCAGCAGGCGCTGGCCGTGGCCGTGGCGGCGCTTCAGGTCGTCGATCGCCGCCTGCTCGACGACGCGCCCGCGGTCGAGCACGGCGACTGTGTCGCAGACGCGCTCGACGTCGGCCAGGATGTGCGTCGAAAAGAACACCGTCGTGCGTCCGGCCAGGGCCGCGATCATGTCGAGCACCTCTTTGCGGCCGATCGGGTCGAGCGCGCTGGTCGGTTCGTCGAGCAGCAGCAGGCGCGGGGCGTTGATCAGCGCCTGGGCGACGCCCAGGCGCTGCTTCATGCCCCGCGAATAGGCGCCGATGCGGGTCGTCACCCCGGCGAGACCGGCGAGGTCGAGCAGGGCGGCGACCCGCACGCGCAGCGTGGCGTCGTCGAGGCCGAACAGGCCGCCGGCGAAGCGCAGGAACTCGGGCGCCGTCATCCACTTGTAGAAGCCCGGCACGTCGGGCAGGAAGCCGATCAGGCGGCGCACCTCGTTGGTCGCGGTCAGCACGTCGTGGCCGAGCACGGCGGCGTGGCCGGCCGTGGGCCGGGCGAGGCCGCCGAGGATGCGCAGCGTGGTCGTCTTGCCGGCGCCGTTGGGTCCCAGAAAGCCGAAGATCGAGCCGGCCGGCACGCTGAGCTCGACGCCGTCGAGGGCGATCTTGCGGCCGTAGCGCTTGGTGAGCCCGTGCAGCTCGACGGCGGGGGCGCCGGGGCTGACCGGCGGCACCGGCTGGACCGGCGCAGGCGAGGGCGCGACGACGCTCACTGCCGCTCCGGCGGCCCGTAAAGGAGCTCGACGGCCCGCCGCGCGCGCTCGGCGGCCGGCGCGCCGGCCAGGCCGGCGGGTTCGGCGAGCGGTGTGTCGATGCGACCGACGGCGAGGTAGGTCAGCGGACCGATCCAGTTGACGAGCACGATGAGTGCCCCCCAGACCCATTTGTTGTGGAAGCGGACGGCCGCCACCGGCCGCTTGATCAGGCTGACCAGGGCGGTGATCAGCAGGGCGATGTTCACGAGGGCGAGCAGGCCGAGCACCAGCACGAGGCCGGGGTTGAGCCGGATCGTGTGGGCGGCCACCGCCATGGCAACGTGCACGATCACGGCGTGTCGGCGGGCAGCAGGAAGAGCCCGGCGACCTGCTCGTCGGCGTTGAAGGAGACGCGCCCCACGCCGTCGCCGCGGTCGCAGGCGATGGGCACGTTGACGACGGTGTAATCGCCGACGACCGAGCAGGCCGGCGCGCCGAAGGCGACGAACGCGCCGAAGTCGGCCTGCACCTTGTCGAGGGTCGACGTGAAGATCTCGATCGAGGCGGCCCTGGTCACACGCTCGTCGAAGGTCGCCCAGAGCTCGTCCCAGCTTCGCGCGAGGAGAAGCTCGAGAACACGGATGGCCTTGGGACCCGCATCGGCCATCGGCTGCAACGATCCTTCTCCCGTGCCGGGCGCCTGCCCGCCGCCGAACCGCTGGAAGGCGGCCTGGCGGGTGACGTTCAGGACTTCGCCGATCTCGGCCCAGGTGCGTCCCTCGGCGCGGGCTCGGCGAACGAGGGCGTGGAGGGTGTCCTCGACCACGACGTCGAGGGTGCGCGTCGCGGCGATCGCGGCCATGAGCGACTGCGCCGGCGGACCTTCGACACCGCGCAGCACTGCCGCCACCATCTCGGCGTTCGTCGTGAGCGTCAGGCCCATGACCTCGCGTTCACCATCGGTCGCCATCGTCACTCCGTCCCTTTGCGTCCGCATCGTCGCGCCGACCGCTGTAAACGGTGCATTGACAGACAACGTAAACATACACTTGACGGCGGCAGCCTGCAAGAGGGTGGTCGGGTGCTATCCTTAAGGCCGACCGACCATGGACGAACGCCCCGACCTCAAGCCCGCCTACCTGATCTGCGGCACCGACCAGCCGAAGGTGCGCCGCAGCGTGGCGCGGCTGCGCCAGCGCGTCTTCGACGAGACGGAAAGCGATCTCAACATCGGCCTGTTCGACGGTCGCGCGCAGACGGTCGCCGACGTCCTGCACGAGGCCGATACGGGCACCTTCACGCTCGGCACGCGCCTGCTGCTCGTAAGCGCGGCCGACGCCTGGAAGGCCGCCGACCGCGACCGTGTGGCCGACTACCTGGCCGATCCGGTGCCCGGCGTCTGCCTGGCGCTCGCCGGCGAGACCTTCCGCAAGACCGAACGCCTCACCAAGCTGCTCGAGAAGGGCGGCCAGGTGCTGCGCTACGACCTGCCCAAGCGCTCCGAGGTGGCCGGGTGGCTGCGCGAGCACGCCCGCGCTCGCGGCGCGCGTCTGGCCGCCCCCGAGGCTCGCCGCCTCGTCGCGCTGGTGGGCGCCGACCACCCGGACCTGCTCGAGAGCGAGCTCGCCAAGCTCGCGGCCTACACGCTGGGCCGGCCGATCACCGAGCAGGACATCGACGCCGTCTGCTCACCCACGCTCGACGCGCGCATCTACGAGCTCACCGACGCGGTCGGCAAGCGCGACGCGGCGGCGGCCTTCCGCGTGCTCGAGGGCTTGCTCGCGGGCGGCGGCAAGAGGGCGGACGAGGTGGCGCGGTCCACCCTGTTCTCGCTCGTGCGCTACATCGGTCAGCTCTCGACGGTGATGGACCTGCCTCACGAGATGCCGGCCGCCGAGGTGGCGGCCACGCTGGGTATCAAGCCCTACACGGCGCAGAAGCTGCTCGAGCAGCGCGACCGATTCGAGCGGCGCACGCTCGAGCGGGCGCTGGTGGCGCTGGCCGACGCGCAGGCGGCGATGGTGGGCGGCGCCGAGCTCGATGCCGAGTTCAGCCTGGAGCTCGCCCTCGGACGGGTGCTCTCGACCCGCTAGGGCGGCCCCGAGGCGCCGGTGTGAGGAGGTGTGGTCTTGCCGGTCGGGTGCGCCGGTCAGGCGCGCTGAGCGGCGACCATGCGCGCGACCCGGCTCTTCTTGCGGGCCGCGTTGTTCGCGTGGATCACGCCTTTGGCCGCGGCCTTGTCGATGCTCGAGGTGAGCTGGGCGGCCACGACTGCGGTGGCGGCCTGATCGTCGTCGGCCAAGCTGGTCTCGAGCTTGCGGAACAGGGTGTGGATGCTCGACTTGACCTGGCGGTTGCGCAGTCGCTGCTGGGCGGCCAGGCGCATGCGCTTCTTCTGCTGCTTGATGTTGGGCACGTCGATCCTTCGTCGTCTTGCAGGCGTCAGCCGCCCGCTCGTGGAAGCAGGCGTGTGATGGTAGCACGGCGGCCGCGAGCCGGGCAAGCTCGCCGTCTGGTAGACTCTCGCTGTTCTGCCCGCCGCCGCGCGCGACCATGCATGCGCCGCCCCGCTCGAAGCCCGAGGCGGCGACAGGCAAGAGCGCCCTCCCGCCGAACTATGACGCGTGACTGAACGACAGAAGAGGCTCGCCTGGGCGGCCGTCGTAGTGGCGGCTGCGACCGGCATCTCGCGTATCGTCGGCGTGGCGCGCGAGATCCTCACGGCCAACGCCTTCGGCGTGAGCGTGCAGCTCAACACCTTCGCCTCGGTCGCCGTCATCCCCAACCTCATCCGTCAGCTCGTCGCCGACGCCGCGATCAGCGCGGCGTTCGTGCCGGTCTTCACCAGCCTCTTCGCCAAGGGGGAGCGCGAACGCGCCTACCGCCTGGCGTCGTCGCTGCTCAGCTTCATGATCGTCGTGGTCGGCACGGCCACCCTCGTGCTCATGCTGGGCGCGCCGCTGATCGTCAGGGTCTTCTATCCGCAGTTCGCCGACCAGGCCTACGTCAGCAACCTGGCCGTCCAGATGCTGCGCATCCTGCTGCCCACGGTGCTCCTGTTCAGCGTCTCGGGCGTCGTGATCGGCGTGCTTTACTCCTACGAGCGCTTCACCATGCCGGCGGTCGTGTCGATCGTCTGGAACCTCGTGATCATCGCCTTCATCGTGCTCTTCTCGGGTCACGGCTCGCTCGGCATCTACGCCCTCGTCTGGGGCACCTTCTTCGGCACCGTGGCGCAGCTCCTGCTGCTCCTGCCGCCGCTGCGCCGCGTCGACCTCAAGTGGCGCGTGAGCTTCGCCTGGCGCGACCCGCTGCTGCGCCGCGTGCTCGTGCTCATGGTGCCGGTGACGATCACCCTTGGCATCCTCAACTTCAACGCCCTGGTCGACTTCTTCTTCGCCCAGTTCGTGAGCGACCACGCGGCCGCTCAGATCAACTACGCCTTCCGTCTCTACCAGCTCCCCCAGGGCATGTTCGCGATCACCATCGGCACCGTGCTGTTCCCGACGCTGTCGCGCTATGCGGCCGACAACGACCTGGGCCATTTTCGCGAGACGCTGTCGCTCGGCGTGCGCCAGATCTTCTTCGTTTCGCTCCCGTTCGTCGCCTGGTTCGTGGTCGTGCCGCACTCGATCGTGCAGCTCATCTACCAGCACGGCGCTTTCACGGCGCTCGACACCGCGGCGGTGGCGCCGATCCTCGCCTACTTCACCCTGGGCATGGCCTTCGCCAACGTGAACGTGATGTTCAACCGCGGCTTCCAGAGCCTGCAGCGACCCTGGCTGCCGCTCTACGTGGGCCTCGTCAACCTGGGCCTGAACGCGCTGCTCGACTGGGCTCTCTACGGCCCCCTCGGGGCGCGCGGCATCGTGCTCTCGACGTCGATCGTGTCGGCCTTCAACTTCGTCGCCCTGCTCGTGCTGATGCGCCGCCAGATCGGCTTCGTCGACGGCCGCCGGATCCTCGTCAGCCTGGCCAAGATCCTGACCTGCTCGGCGGCCCTCGCCGCCGTCTCCTTCACGCTGTGGCATATCCTGCAGGGGACCGCCGACAGCGGCCTGCTCGCCCTGATCGGCGTCGTCGTGGCGGTGTTCGGCGCCGGCGGGCTCGTCTATCTCGGCCTGGCCCTGGCCCTGCACGTCGAGGAGCTCTCGGTCGTCAACTTGCTGCTGCGCCGCGGCCGGGGAGTGCGCACCACGCCCGAGGAGACCGAGGCGGTGCCTTGAGAGATACGGGCCCCGGCCCGACGCTCTGCTAGATTAGGCGCGTAACGTAGTCACGCCTGCCAAAGCCGGCGACGACGGAGTCATTCGACGGAGTAGGCGCATAACGTAGTCACGCCTGCCTGAGCCGGCGACGACGTAGTCATTCGACGGAGTAGGCGCGTAACGTAGTCACGCCTGCCTGAGCCGGCGACGACGGAGTCATTCGACGGACTAGGACCACATGGACCTCGACCACATCCGCAACTTCTCGATCATCGCCCACATCGACCACGGCAAGTCGACCCTGGCCGATCGCATCCTCGAGCTCACCGGCACGGTCACGGCGCGCGACATGAAAGAGCAGATCCTCGACAAGATGGACCTCGAGCGCGAGCGCGGCATCACGATCAAGGCCCAGGCCGTGCGCATCGCCTACAAGGCGCGCGACGGCGAGACCTATCAGCTCAACCTGATCGACACGCCCGGGCACGTCGATTTCACCTACGAAGTCTCGCGCTCGCTGGCCGCCTGCGAGAGCGCCGTGCTTGTGGTCGACACCACGCAGGGCGTCGAGGCGCAGACCGTGGCCAACGCCTATCTCGCCATCGACAACGACCTCGAGATCATCCCGGTGCTCAACAAGATCGATCTGCCGGCCTCCGACGTCGCCGAGACCGAGCTCGAGGTCCACGAGCTCACGGGAGCCACGCACGAGGAGCTGCTCACGGTGTCGGCCAAGACCGGCGTGGGCGTCGAGGACGTGCTCGAGGCCGTAGTGGCGCGCACGCCGCACCCGACCGGCGACCCCGAGGCACCCTCGCGGGCCCTGGTCTTCGATTCGCAGTACGACCAGTACCGCGGCGTGGTGGCCTACGTGCGCGTCGTCGACGGCTCTTTCTCGCGGCGCGAGATGGTGCAGATGATGGGCACCGGCCAGCGGGTCGAGGTCGAGGAGCTGGGCTACTTCGGGCCCGAGATGGCGCCGGTCGAGCGCCTCGAGACCGGCGAGGTCGGCTACATCATCACCGGCGTCAAAGAGGTCGCCCAGGTCCGCGTCGGCGACACCATCACAGCGCTGCGGCGCCCCGCCGCGCAGGCGCTGCCGGGCTACAAGGTCGTTCATCCGATGGTCTTCTGCGGGCTGTTCCCGACCGAGGGCGACAAGTTCGGCGAGCTGCGCGACGCGCTCGAGAAGCTCACCCTGAACGACGCCGCCCTGTCGTGGGAACCCGAGACCTCGCAGGCGCTGGGTTTCGGCTTTCGCTGCGGCTTTCTGGGCCTCTTGCACATGGACATCGTGCGCGAACGTCTCGAGCGCGAGTACGACCTCGAGCTGATCACGACGACGCCCAACGTCGAGTACCACGTCTATCTCAGCGACGGCGCCATGGTGCCGGTGCGCAACCCGGCCGAGATGCCCGACATCGGGCGCATCGACCGGGTCGAGGAACCCTATGTGGCGGCGTCGGTCATCCTGCCCAGCGAGTTCGTGGGCACCGTCATGGAGCTGTGCCAGGGCCGGCGCTCCGACTTCGTCGACATGAAGTACCTCTCGCCCGAACGCGTCGAGATGCACTACCGCCTGCCGCTTGGCGAGATCGTGGTCGATTTCTTCGACCAGCTCAAGAGCCGCACGCGCGGCTACGCCTCGCTCGACTACGAGTTCTGGGGCTACCGCGAGGGCGACCTCGTCAAGCTCGACATCCTGCTGGCCGGCGAGCCGGTCGACGCGCTCTCGCTGATCGTGCCGCGCGAGCGCGCCTCGGTGCGCGGCCGGGCGCTCGTCGAGAAGCTGCGCCAGAAGATCCCGCGGCAGCTCTTCGAGGTGGCGATCCAGGCGGCCATCGGCGCCCGGGTCGTGGCGCGAGAGACGGTAAAGGCCCGCCGCAAGGACGTGATCGCCAAGTGCTACGGCGGCGACATCAGCCGCAAGCGCAAGCTCCTCGAGAAGCAGAAAGAGGGCAAGAAGCGCATGAAGCAGATCGGCGTGGTCGAGGTGCCCCAGGACGCCTTCCTCGCGGTGCTCGAGCTCGACGTCGAGGGCAAGGACAAGGGATGAGCGCCGCGGCCGGCGCGGGGCGGGGGCGGCG
>DATIYD010000367.1:0-3922 GCA_035517975.1 Thermoleophilia bacterium
GGCCCGGCTGCAGCACGGCGACGAAGGGCACGTGGCCCTGTCGCGGCGTCGCCAGGGCCGTCGCCCAGGCGACGCCTACCGGGCCCTCGCGCGGGCCCAGCACGGTGTTGACGTGGGCGGCATCGACGCCCGCGCCCACGAACCCCTCGCCGATGCTCATGACGCTCATGCCGCCACATCCTTTCCCGCTCGCGCAGACGGCCGGTGGACGCCGGCCTGGCACCGTGGTCGCCGCTTGCGGGGTTCGTCAAACCGTGGCGCCGGCGACGCCCGGCCGCGCCGGTGGCCGGCCGGCCTCGCCTCGCCCGCCGCCGTCGTGCTTCACGGCGCCGGCGGCCGGCGACACCCGGCTCAACCGCCGGCGAAGAGTTCGCAGTCTTGAGCCGCGATTTTGCGGTAGAATATTCGTCGGCGTTCTTGACGCGGAGAACTTCTGCCCCGAATACGCCTTCGGGGCTGCATCGACGAACGGAGGCGGCGTGGACCAGCTCGACCGTGAGATCCTCATGGCGCTGCAGCACGAGGGACGCAAGTCCAATCTCGCCCTCGCGCGCGATCTCGACCTGTCGCCGTCGGCCATGCTCGGCCGCGTGCGACGGCTCGAGCAGTCCGGCGCGATCCGCGGCTACCGGGCCATCGTCGACCCCGCGGCGCTCGGCATCACCGTGCAGGCCGTCACGGTGGTGAAGCTGCGCGAGCACAGCGAGCAGGCCATCAGGGATTTTGAGAAGGCGGTCAAAGACGTCCCCGGGGTACGCGCGTGCTACCACATCACCGGGCAGTTCGACATGGTCATGATGCTCGCGCTGCGCGACCTCGATCATCTCGCGCAGATGATCAGGGTCGACCTGGCCAAGATCCCCGGGGTGATGCAGCTCGAGACCATGCTCGTCATGGCCGAATCGGTGGCCGACCAGGGCTGGCCGGTGTTCTCTGAAGAGCAATGACCGCGACGGGGCCGGCCTCTGGGGCCGGCCGGGTCCGTTCGCAAGGACGACGAGCAGGAGGTACGGACATGCCGGCACGCAAGGGCGTCCTCGAGCTTCACGAGATGAAGCGCGCGGGCGAGAAGATCGCCTGGCTCACCGCCTACGACTACCCGACGGCCGCCTTCGAGCAGGCCGCCGGCGTCGACATGATCCTGGTGGGCGACTCGCTGGGCATGTGCGTCTACGGGTACCCGGGCACTGTGCCGGTGACCATGGACCAGTGCATCGTGCACTGTGAGGCGGTGCGCCGCGCGGCGCCCGACGTGTTCGTGGTCGGCGACATGCCGTTCATGAGCTATCAGATCTCCGACGAAGACGCCGTGGCCAACGCCGGGCGCTTCCTGAAAGAGGCCGGCGTCGACGCCGTCAAGCTCGAGGGCGGCGTGCGCGTGCTGTCGCGCGTCAAGGCGATCCTCGACGCCGGCATCGTGGTCTGCGGCCACATCGGCCTGACGCCCCAGAGCTCCGGTCAGCTCGGGGGCCACAAGGCCCAGGGTCGCACGCTCGAGTCGGCCCGGCTCGTGGTCGACGACGCCCGCGCGCTGTGCGAGGCAGGCGTGCAGCTCCTGCTGCTCGAGGCCGTGCCGCCCGAGGTGGCCGCCTTCATCACGGCGGAGCTGCCCATCCCGGTGCTCGGCATCGGCGCCGGTGAGTCTGTCGACGGTCAGCTCCTGATCGTGAGCGACGTGCTCGGCACCTTCCAGGCCTTCACGCCGAAGTTCGTCAAGAAGTACGCCGACCTCGCCGGTGTCGCCACCGCGGCCCTCACCGAGTACGTCTCAGACGTGCGCGGCGGCCGGTTTCCCGAGGAGCAGCACTGCTACCACATGCTCGAGGGCGAGCACGAGCGCTTCCTGGAGTTCAGCGGAAAGGATTCCTGACCGTGCCCGCAGCGAGCGCAAGCGAACGCGCCGCGCGCGTCTCTGACCTCGGCACCGAGACGGTCTTCGCGGTCGCGGCCGAGGCGGCGGCGCTGGCCGCCCGGGGCCGCACGGTCTACCCGTTCCACCTGGGCGATCTCAACCTGGCCACGCCGCCGAACATCGCCGAGGCCGCGACCAGGGCCATGCGCGACGGCAAGACGACGTACTGCCCCAACGCCGGCATCGCCGAGCTGCGCGAGGCCATCGCGCGCGACGTGAGCGCCTCGCACGGACTTAAGTACGGCGTCGAGAACGTGAGCGTGCAGCCGGGCGGCAAGCCGGTGATCGGCAAGTTCCTGCTCACGCTCATGGACCCCGGCGACGAGGTGCTCTATCCCAACCCGGGCTTTCCCATCTACTGCTCGCTGATCGAGTTCTTCGGCGGCCGCGCCGTGCCCTACACGTACCTCGAAGGGCCCGACAGCTTCACGCTCGACGTCGAGCAGATCGAGCGCCTGGTCACGCCGGCCACCAGGCTCCTCATCCTGAACGACCTGCACAACCCCACCGGTGTCGAGTGCACCGCCGGCGAGCTCGAGGCCCTCGCCGACCTCGCCCGCCGTCACGATCTGCTCGTGCTCTGCGACGAGGCCTACTTCGACGTGCGCTACGGCGGCGCGAGCCGCTCGCTGGCCTCGCTGCCGGGCATGCAGGAGCGCTGCGTCATCCTCTACACGTTCTCCAAGAAGTACGCGATGACCGGCTGGCGCCTGGGCGCGGCCATCGGTCCGAGCTGGTTCGTCGACGTCTGCAACACGCTGAACGTGAACGGCGAGTCGTGCACCAACCAGTTCGTGCAGTGGGCCGGCGTCGAGGCCCTCACCGGCGACCAGAGCGGCGCCCGCGAGATCCTGGCCACGCTCGAGAGCCGCCGCGACGCGGCCTGGGCGATCCTGAACGCCACGCCCGGGGTGCGCTGCCTGAAGCCGGCGACCACCTTCTATCTGTATCCCAACGTCACCGGCGCCATGGCGGCCAGCGGGCTCACCGACTACGAGGACTTCCGGCGCGCCATCCTCGAGCACACCGGGGTTTCGATGTGCACGCGCCTGCACTTCGGCCCGGCTCTGCCCGGCGAGACGCAGCGCTACCTGCGCTTCGCCTACTCGGGCCTCACCACCGAGCGCATCGAGGAGGGCCTCGGGCTGCTCAAGAGCTTCCTCGAGCGCTGGGCGTGACGACCCCCTGTGAAAGCGGCGATACTACTGCCCTTGGTCCCAACGATCACCGACCGTGACAGCTCTTCACCGACCGTGACGGCTTCTCACCGACCGTGATCATGAGCATGCGTAAGGAGACAGAGACGATGAACGAGGTTCGTGACCCTGTGATCACCGGCCGGTTGACGATGCTCTCGGAGCGCGGCAAGCAGGACATCTACGACGCGGCCGTGCGCATCGTGAGCGAGATCGGCATGCGCGTGCCACACGCCGCCTCGCGCGACCTGCTGGTCGGCGCCGGCGCGACCGTCGACGACGGCGACCTCGTGCGCCTCACGGCGGCCATGGTCGCGCAGGCCCGCACCACGGCGCCCCCCTCGTTCACGGTGTACGACCGCAACGGCGAGCCGGCGATGGAGGTGGGCCACCACCACAGCTACTTCGGCACCGGCTCCGACCTCATGCAGATCTACGACCTCGAGACCGGCGAGCCGCGCAGCAGCGTGCTCGCCGACGTGGCCCGCGCCGCGCACCTCTGCGACGGCCTGCCCAACATCGACTTCATCATGTCGTGCGCCTACCCGCACGACGTCGAGCCCGCCTCGCGCGCCTACCTCGAGAGCTTCCGCGCGATGATCTCGAACACCACCAAGCCGATGGTCATGACGGCCGCGGGCGGCGCCGACCTCGAGGTCATGTGGAAGATCGCCTGCGAGCTGCGCGGCGGGGCCGAGGAGCTGCGCGCCAAGCCTTACTTCATCATGTACGGCGAGCCGGTCAGCCCGCTGAAGCACGCGGCCGAGGTGCTCGACAAGCTGCTCTTCTGCGCCGACTGGGGCATTCCCGCGAT
>DATIYD010000368.1:0-3600 GCA_035517975.1 Thermoleophilia bacterium
TTCGAGCTCTCAGGCGGCCAGCAGCAGCGGGTCGTCATCGCCATGGCGCTGTCGGTCAACCCCAAGCTGCTCATCCTCGACGAGCCCACGACCGGGCTCGACGCCACGGTCGAGGCCGAGATCCTCGACCTGATCGAGGAGTTGCAGGGCCGCATCAACGCCGCCATCCTGCTGATCACGCACAACCTCGGGCTCGTGCGGCGCCTGTGCAGCCGCGTCGGCGTGCTCTACGCGGGACGCCTGGTCGAGGAAGGAACGGCTCGCGACGTCTTCACCGACCCGCGCCACCCGTACACCATGGGCCTCATGCGCTGCGTGCCGAGCTTCGGCATGAACAAGACCGACGCCGCGCTGCAGACCATCCCCGGTACGCTGCCCGCCCTTGGCGAGCCGCTCGAGGGTTGCGTCTACTCTGCTCGCTGCCCGGTCGCCAAGCCGGTCTGCACCCGCCGCGAACCCGACCTCTTCGCCTGGCCGAGCGACCTCCCCGAACAGGGCCGGGCCGCCGCCGAGGCCATGCCGGCCGACCCCGCCGCCTTCTCGCCGCACCACGCCGAGCCGCTCGGCGAGAGCGGGCGCCACTCGCGCTGCTACTTCGCGGCCGACGTGCCCGCCATGCCCGAGACGACGCCGGTGCTGGCCACGAGCCTCGAGGAACGCGGCGCGCACGAGGGCGACGTCCTCGACATCGAGAACATGATCCGTACCTTCAAGGATGGCCGCAAGCAGCTCACCGCGGTGAGCGACGTCTCGCTCTCGCTGCGCAAGGGCGAGACCTTCGGCCTGGTCGGCGAATCGGGCAGCGGCAAGACCACCCTGGCCAAATGCGTCACCGGGCTCATCGCGGCCGACTCGGGCTCCGTCACCTTCGAGGGCAAGCTGCTGCGGCCGACCGCCGGGCGCCGTTCGCAAGATGCGCTACGGGCCATCCAGATGGTCTTCCAGAACCCCGACTCGACCCTGAACCCGGCGTGGAGCACGCGCTCCATCCTCACGCGCGCCGTGCGCAAGCTGGGCGGCGCCAGGGGCGGCTCCGTGCGGGCCAAGGTCGACAGTCTCTCGGCCAGCGTGCGCGTAGAGCCGCGCTTCCTGCTGCAGCGGCCCACCGACCTGTCGGGTGGCCAGAAGCAGCGCGTCGCGATCGCGCGGGCCTTCGCCGGCGACCCCACCCTGGTCGTGTGCGACGAGCCGGCCTCGGCCCTCGACGTCTCGGTCCAGGCCAGCATCCTCAACCTGCTGGTCGAGCTGCAGACCCGCGAGCAGGTGTCGTACGTCTTCATCTCGCACGACCTCGCGGTGGTGCGCTACATCTCCGACCGGATCGGCGTGATGTACCTGGCCGAGCTCATCGAGATCGGCTCGGCCGAAGAGGTCTTCAGCCCGCCGCACCATCCCTACACCGAGGCGCTGCTGTCGTCGATCCCCAAGCTCGACTTCGACAGCGAGCAGCAGCGTATCCCGCTGCGTGGCACCATGCCAAGCCTGAGCGAGCCGCCGACCGGCTGCCGGTTCCACACCCGCTGCCACCGCTTCCTCGGCGATGTCTGCGTCACCCAGGAACCGCCGGCGCAGCAAGCCACCGACGGCCACACGTACAAGTGCCACATCGCGCCGCGGGACCTGCTGGCCGCCCAGACGGCCGGCGAGCCCGCCTCGCCCGAGGCGTAGCCTCCGCGAGCGTGCCGGTCGCGCGGGGCCGCACGGAAAGGTCGCCCATGAAGATCGCCGCCATCCGCACGACGCCGCTCGCCCTCGCCTTCAGGGAGCCCTACCACTGGGCCGGACGCGTCGACCACGCCGGCGCCGTCGTGCTCGTCGAGGTGACGACCGACGACGGGCTGACCGGCGTCGGCGAGTCGGTCGCCGCGTTTCCGGCCGAGGGCACCGTGGCGGCCCTGCAGGGCGTCGCGCCCTCGTTTGTCGGCCAGCCCGTGTTCGACATCGAGCGCCTCGTCACGCAGGCGCGCCACCTGGGCAGCTTCAACCACACGCCCTGGCACGCCAACTTCGTGCTGGCGGGCCTCGAGATGGCCCTCTGGGACATCCTCGGCCAGGCCGCCGGCTGGCCGGTCTACCGGCTGCTCGGCGGCGCGGTGCGCGACCAGGTCGACTACTTCGGCTTCGTGCAGGGCGACACGACCGACGAGCTCGTCGAGGACGCCCGTGACCTGGCCGCCGCCGGCCACGGCGTGATCTATCTCAAGGTCGGCCGCGGCACGGACGCCGATCTGCGCAACACGGCGGCCGTCCGCGCGGTGATCGGCGATCGGCTGCTGCGGCTCGACCCCAACTGCGCCTGGAGCGTGGCCGAGGCGATCCACATGATCGGCCGCCTGCGCCCCTTCGATCCCGACTGGATCGAGCAGCCGACGCCGCTGCAGAGCATCGCCGCCCTGCGCCAGGTCAAAGAAGCGGTCGACGTGCCGATCGCCGCCGATCAGGCCGTGTTCACGCCGGCCGACGTCTTCGAGATCTGCCGGCAGCGCGCGGCCGACGCCATCGTGCTGTCACCCCATGAGGCCGGCGGCCTGCTCGCCTTCGGCAAGGCCGCCGCGATCGCCGAGGCCGCCGGCGTGCCGGTCTGCCTGCACGGCCAGAGCGTGAGCGGCATCACCGACGTCGCGCAGCACCACCTCGGCCTGCGCACCGCCAACCTCACCGAGGGCAACCAGATGATGCACCAGCTCCTGGTCGAAGACCTGGTCGCCGCGCCCGATCTCACACCGGTCGCCGGCAAGGTCGGGCTGCTCGACAAGCCCGGCCTGGGGATCGAGCTCGACCGCGACGCCGTGGCGCGGGCGGCAGAGCTCTACAGGCGTGGACCGGCGCCGGCGCAGGGAGGCGGTTCGTGAAGGCACTGATCGCAGACCAGCAGCTCGTCACCGAGCTGCTTCCCATGAACGAGGCCATCGACGTGATGCGCACGGCGCTGACGCTGCTGGCCGAGGGCGACGTCGTCATGCCCTTGCGCCAGATGATGGCCATGCCCGGCGACGACCACGTGCTGGGCCTCATGCCGTCGTACCTCGGCGGCCTGCAGGCCTGCGGCGTCAAGGTGATCGCCGCCTTCGCCTCGAACTTCGGCAGCGAGTACGACACCCACCAGGGCGTCGTGCTGCTGTTCGACACCGAGCACGGCCTGCTGCGCGCCATCGTCGATGCCACCTCGATCACGGCGATCCGCACCGCCGCGGTGAGCGGCCTGGTCACCGACCTGCTGGCCCCGCCCGACGCCGGCGACCTCGCCATCATCGGCGCCGGCACCCAGGCCCACACGCATCTCCAGGCGATGCGCGCCGTGCGTCCGGTGCGCCGGGTACGGGTGCACAGCCTGCCGACCGGCACCGCCGATGAGTTCGCGGCGCGCGAGTCGCGGCTGCACGGCCTGAAGATCGAGGTCTGCGCGACCGCCGCCGAAGCGGTGGCCGGAGCCGACCTGATCTGCACCACGACGACCGCCGCCGAGCCGGTGGTGCTCGGCGCCTGGGTGAGCCCCGGCGCCCATGTGAACGCGGTGGGCGCCTACACGCCGGCCACCCGCGAGCTCGACTCCGCGCTCGTGGCCGGGGCTCGCCTCTACGCCGACCGCCGCGAGTCGCT
>DATIYD010000369.1:0-2488 GCA_035517975.1 Thermoleophilia bacterium
TCTAGGGCTGTTGACAGGGCGGGTGCCCTCGATAAGCTGTATCCACCCGGGTGGATAAGCAGCACGGAGACTGGTATAGGCTTGAGCGGCGTCGCGCGGGGCGCGGACCCGCGAAACGAGGCCTCGAGGAGGAGCGATGGAAGAGCTCGAAGCGCAGGAGACAAGGCTCGAGGACGACTTTCTCGGCCACCTGTGGCCACCGTTCACCCAGATGGCCGGCCTCAAGCCGACCATTATGGAGCGCGCCGAGGGCGCCGTCGTCTACGACACCGAGGGCAACGCCTATATCGACGCCTTCGCCAGCCTGTGGACGGTGAACGTTGGCCACGGCCGCAAGGAGATCTTCGACGCCATCCAGGCCCAGGCCGAGAAGCTCGCGATCTACCACATCTTCCAGATCGCCAACGAGCCCAGCATCAAGCTCGCGGCCAAGGTGGCGAGCCTCATGCCGGGCGACCTGAACCACGTCTTTCTCACGCTGGGCGGCGGCGAGTCGGTCGAGACCGCCGTCAAGATGGCCCGCCAGTACCACCGCAACCGGGGCCACGGCACCAAGTACATGGTGCTCTTCCGCGACCGCTCCTACCACGGCACCACCATGACCTCGACGAGCGCCCAGGGCCTGTCGGTCAACCGCCACAAGTTCGAGCCCTTGCTGCCGGGCTTCATCAAGATCGGCGCGCCGTACTGCTACCGCTGCGCCTGGAACAAGACCTACGGCGACGATTGCAAGATGGAGTGCGCCAGGGCGGTCGAGCAGGAGATCGCCTTCTACGGCGCCGAGAACGTCGGCACCATGCTCGGCGAGACCATGATCGGCACCGGTGGGGTGATCCCGCCGGTGCCCGAGTACTGGCCGATGGTCTGTGAGACCTGCAAGGAAAGCGACGTGCTCGTGATCAACGACGAGGTGATCACCGGCTTCGGGCGCTCGGGCACCTGGTTCGGCTTCCAGCAGTTCGGCTCCGACCCCGATCTGGTCACGCTGGCCAAGGGCCTGTCGTCGGGCTACCTGCCGCTCGGCGCGGTGGGCGCTCGCGACCACGTCTTCGAGGCGTTCCTCGGCGGTCCCGGCGAGGCCTTCATGAGCGGCGCCACCTACAACGGCCACCCGCTCTGCTCGGCCGCCGGCCTCGCCAACCTCGAGATCGTCGAGCGTGAGCATCTGGTCGAGCGCTGCCATGAGGTGGGCGCCTACATGCAGGCGGGCCTCAAGACCCTGCTGGCTCACCCCATCGTGGGTGACGTGCGCGGCGTGGGTCTGGTCGCCGGCATCGAGTACGTGCAGGACAAGGCCACCCGGGAGTGGTTCCCGCCGGCGGTCGGCGCGGCCGCCAAGGTGCGCGACGAGGCCTTCAAGCGCGGCGTGTTCGTGCGGCTGCTGGGCGGTGGCAACTGCCACGCCGTGGCGCCGCCGTTCATCATCACCACGGAGCAGATCGACCGGGTCGTCTCGGTGCTCGACGAATCGATCGCCGTGGTCGAGAAGCAGCTCGGATTCTAGGCAAGGAGCGAGAAGTCATGAGCAAGCCGAAGGTCGCAGTCGTGGGATACGGGGTCATCGGTCAGCGCCTGGCCGACGGCGTCGCCCTGCAGAAGGACATGGAGCTCGCCGGCGTCGTCGACGTCGCCCCGACCCTCGCCATCCGCGCGCTGCACGAGTGTGGCATGCCCTACAAGCTGTTCGTCGTCGCGGCCGAGCAAGAGGCGGCCTTCGCCGAGCTCGGTATCCCGGTATCGGGCACCCTCGACGACCTGCTCGGCGAGGTCGACATCGTGCTCGACGCCTCGCCCGGTGGCGTTGGGCGGCTGAACAAGGAGCTCTACCAGGCCCGCAAGGTCAAGGCGATCTTCCAGGGCGGCGAGAAGAACGACATCGTCGACGTCTTCTTCCATGGCTACGCCAACTACGAGAAGGGCGTCGGCAAGGACTACCTGAAGCTCACGAGCTGCAACACCACGGGCCTCATCAGGGCCGTCGACTGCCTCGATCGCGAGGTCGGCGTCGAGCGCGTCATCGTGACGATCGTGCGTCGCGTGGCCGACCCCGGCGACACGCATCGCGGCCTGGTCGACGTCGCCCAGGTCGAGCCGGTGCCCAACCATCAGGCCGTCGACCTCATGACGATCATGCCGCACATCGAGGCGACCGGACTGCTCGTCCACGTACCCACGACGCACGGCCACATCATCAACGTCTGCACCACCACGAAGGCCGACATCTCC
Source organism: Thermoleophilia bacterium (assembly GCA_035517975.1). Classification (GTDB taxonomy): domain Bacteria; phylum Actinomycetota; class Thermoleophilia; order UBA2241; family UBA2241; genus Bog-752. Next base: position 2,227 of record DATIYD010000369.1, read on the forward strand.
AAGGAACGGGCGCTCGAGCTCTTCGAGGCCCATCCCCGCATTCGCGTGGTGAAGATCGCCGACGGCTTCAACTCGAACGCGTCGCTGTTCCGCTACGCCCGCGACCTCGGCAACAAGCGCGCCGACATGTACGAGATCGCCGTCTTCGACGAGACGATCGCCAAGAGCGGCCGCGAGTTCATGTTCGCCATCAACATCCCGCAGGAATCGGTCGTCATTCCCGAGAGCATCGACGGCATCCGCGCGGCTCTCTCGCTGCAGA
>DATIYD010000370.1:0-5259 GCA_035517975.1 Thermoleophilia bacterium
GGCGACCGTACGGTCGCCGGCCGCCCGCCGACCCCCGCGGGAGACGACCCATGGCAGAGCAGCGACTCATCCTGATCGTCGACGACGACTACGACTTTCTCGAGATCAACCGCCACATCCTCGAGAAGGCCGGCTTTCGCGTGGCCACCGCGAGCAGCCCGGCGCAGGCCATGGAGCGCATCGCCGCCGAGACGCCCGACCTGGTCATCACCGACCTCATGATGAGCGAGGTCGATTCGGGCTTCTCGCTGTCGCGCGGGCTGCGCGACGACCCGCGCACCGCCGCGGTACCGATCATCATGTCGACCTCGGTCACGACCGCCCTGGGGCTCGACTTCACGCCGCGCTCGGCGGCCGACCTGGCGTCCATGAAGGTCGACGCCTACTTCGACAAGCCGCTCGACCCCGCGGCCCTCGTGGCCAAGGTGCGCGAGCTGCTCGGCACCGCGCCATGATCACACCCGCCGCCGGAGGATCGCCATGCTGATCGGCGAGGACGGCCTCGTCACCACCATCAAGGAGCGCTGCCGGCGCTGCTACGCCTGCGTGCGCGAGTGCCCGGCCGAGGCCATCCGCATCGTCGACGGCCAGGCCAGTGTCATCCCCTCGCGCTGCATAGGCTGCGCCAACTGCTTCCGGGTCTGCTCGCAGAACGCCAAGCAGGCCTTTGGCGAGGTCGATCGCACCTTCGACCTGCTGGCCTCGGGCGACACCGTGACCGCCATCGTGGCGCCGAGCTTCCCGGCCGAGTTCACCGACATCGACGAGAGCCAACTCGTCGCCATGATGCGCGAGCTCGGCTTCGCCGCCGTGCACGAGGTGGCCTTCGGCGCCGACCTCGTGGCGCGCGCCTTCGCCAGGTTGCTGGCCCGTGACAACGGCGGGCGCTACATCGCCACGCCCTGTCCCGCGGTCGTCTCCTACGTGCGCAAGTACCACCCCGACCTGACGCCGTTCCTGGCGCCCATCGCCTCGCCGATGGTCGCCATGGCGCGCGTGCTGCACGATCCCTCGCTGCACGGCCCCGACGCCAAGATCGTCTTCGTCGGGCCCTGCATCGCCAAGAAGGGCGAGGCGGCGGCGGCCGATATCCTCTTCGAGATCGACGCCGTGCTCACGTTCGATGAGCTGCGCCAGATGTTCGCCGACCGCGACATCACCCCGACCGACGGCGCCGACGACGGCTTCGATGCGCCGCACGGCTCGCTGGGCTCGCTGTTCCCCCTGGCCCGCGGCCTGCTCCAGGCGGCGGAGCTGCCCGAGGACCTGATGACCGGCGAGATCATCGCCGCCGACGGCCGCGAGAGCTTCGTCGAGGCCATCGACGACTTCGAGCACGGCGAATCCGAGGTGCGTCTGCTCGACCTGCTCGCCTGCGAAGGCTGCATCGCCGGCGTCGGGTTCAGCCGCGACGAACCGCTCTACCGGCGCCGCGCCCAGATCAGCCGGCAGGCCAAGCGCCGCACCAACGGCTTCGACCAGGAGGCCTGGGAGCGCAGCATGGCTGCCTTCGCACGGCTCGACCTGTCGCGCACGTTCACGCCCCAGGACGAGCGTTTCCTGGTCGAGCCCTCCGAGCGCGACATCACCGAGATCCTGCGCCGCATGAACAAGACGAGCCCCGAAGACGAGCTCAACTGCGGCGCCTGCGGCTACGGCACCTGCCGGCGCCATGCGGTGGCCGTCTACCAGGGCATCGCCGAAGAGACGATGTGCCTGCAGTTCGTGATCGAGAAGCTGTCGCGGACGGTGGGCGACCTCGAAGATTCGCACCGCTCGCTGGAGAGCACCAAAGAGGCCCTGGTGAAGTCGGAGAAGCTGGCCAGCATGGGTCAGCTCGCCGCCGGCATCGCCCACGAGGTCAACAACCCGCTCGGCATCCTGCTGCTGCAGGCCAACATCCTGCTCGAGGAGATCGACACGAGCGACGCCATGGCGGGCGATCTCAAGCTCATCGTCGACCAGGCCAACCGCTGCAAGAAGATCATCTCGGGGCTGCTCAACTTCGCCCGGCAGAGCCGTGTCGTGCGCCAGCCCACCGATCTCGTCGGTCTCGTCGAGGACACGCTGCGCACCATGCCCATCGACCAGAACATCATGGTCAAGGTCGAGAGCACGATGGCCGACCCCGTGGCCGAGGTCGACGCCGACCAGATGGTCCAGGTGCTCACCAACCTGGTCTCCAACGCCCAGCAGGCCATGCCCGACGGCGGCGCCCTCATCATCGGTCTCTCCGACACGCCCGACGAGGTCAGGTTCATGGTGACCGACACCGGCGTCGGGATCCCGCGCGAGAACATGGACAAGCTCTTCGACCCCTTCTTCACGACAAAGCAGGTGGGCAAGGGCACCGGGCTCGGTCTGGCCGTCACCCACGGCATCGTCAAGATGCACCGCGGGCAGATCACGGTCGAGTCGAACGCCGATCCGGCCGCCGGCCCCACCGAGACGACGTTCGTCGTCACGCTGCCGCGCCGCGAGCTCTAGCGGCGCGAACCCGGCCAGGACGAGGCGAGAGGACACCGTGACCGAGACGCAGACCCTCAAGGTGGTCATGGTCGACGACGAAGAGGCGCTCTGCCTGGGCGTGCAGCGCATCGTCGACCGCTACAGCTTCCACCTGCCCGACGTGCAGATCGACGTGCGCTACGACTTCGCCCATTTCCAGTCGGGCGAGGACTTCCTGGCCGCCCTGGCCGGCGGCGCCGAGCTCGACCTGCTGCTGCTCGACCTGAAGCTGCCCGGCATCGACGGGCTCGACGTGCTGCAGCAGGTCAGCGACCAGGGCCGCGAGGCGCTCACCCTGTTCATCACGGCCTACGCCACGTTCGAAACGGCGGTCAAGGCGACCAAGCTGGGTGCCTACGACTTCCTGCCCAAGCCCTTCTCGCCCGACGAGCTGCGCTACGGCCTGCGCAAGGCCTCGACGCAGCTCATCCTCTCCCGCCAGGCCCGCCAGCTCGCCGAGGAGCGCCGCCAGATCCGCTTCAACTTCATCTCGGTGCTGGCTCACGAGCTCAAGTCGCCGCTGAACGCGGTGCAGGGCTATCTCAACATCCTGCGCGACGACGTGCCCGACGAGGACCGCCGCATGATCGAGCGCTCGCTGTTGCGCCTGGACGGCATGAAGAAGCTCATCTTCGACCTGCTCGACCTGACGCGCATCGAGTCGGGTCAAAAGCAGCGCGTGTTCACCGAGGTCGACCTGAGCGCGCTCGCGGCCAACTGCGTCGAGCTCTTCCAGGGCGAGGCCGCCGAGCACGGCATCACGGTCGCGGTCGACTGCGCGCCCGGCCTTTCGCTGCGCGCCGACGCCGGCGAGATCGAGATCGTGCTCAACAACCTGGTCTCCAACGCCGTCAAGTACAACCGCGAGGGCGGCCGCGTCGACGTGGCTCTGCACCGCGACGACGGCACGGTCACGCTGACCGTGGCCGACACCGGCATCGGTCTGACCGAGACCGAGGCGGCCAAGCTCTTCAACGAGTTCACGCGCATCAAGAACGAGCACACCGTCAACATCCTGGGCAGCGGTCTGGGCCTGTCGACCGTCAAGAAGCTCGCCAACCTCTACGGCGGCGACGCCACGGTCGCTTCGGCGCCGGGCGAGGGCAGCACGTTCACGGTGACGCTGCACGACGCCGAGACGCCCGCCGAGACGGCCGACCAGCCGGCCGCGACGCCGGCCTGACGATCCCGTTCGGGCGCCCCACGGCCCGTCCGACGCCGCGCGGTTGCACGGCGCCGCGCGATGGTGTCTTCTAGGCCGACGACCGACTGCGTCGTCGTCGCTCAGGCGTGCGTGACTACGTTGCGCGCCTAGTGCCGCCGACCGACTGCGTCGTCGTCGCTCAAGCGTGCGTGACTTCGTTGCGCGCCTAGTCTGGCCGTAGGTGGGGGTCTTGTGAAACAATCCGCAAGGAGACACCGGCCCCGGCGCCCGATCTGCGAGCGCACGGGGCTTCGCCTGCGCTCACGAGACCCGCTGTCGGCGCCGTGAGCGATTCCGAGCCGTGGCAACCGAGTCGAAGGAGAGCAAAGGTGTCCAAGATCCTGATCGTCGACGACGACCCCGACATCCAGGAGGCCTGCAAGCTCGTCCTGGAAAAGGAGGGGTTCGAATGCGTCTCCGCGTCGAACCGCGCTGAAGGTCTGCGAGCGGTCGCCGACGTCAAGCCCGATCTGCTCATCCTCGACGTCATGATGGAGGAGCCCGACGACGGCCTCACCATGGCGCGCGAGCTGCGTCGCCAGGGCTTCACGCACCCGATCATCATGCTGACGAGCGTCAACGCCGCGATGGGTCTCACGATCGACCGCGACGATGAGATGGTGCCCGTCGAGAAGTTCCAGTCCAAGCCGGTCGAGCCGGCCACGCTGGTCGCCCAGGTCAACGAGCTCCTCGGCCTGTAGGGGGCGCGCGATGCTGACAATCACAGACTCTCCCGCGCGCGACGAGATCGTCGCGATCGTCGAGCGCCACGGCGCCGAGCGCACGTCGCTCATCCCCATCCTGCAGGACATCAAGCAGGCCCAGCACGAGATCACCGACGAGGCCATGCAGATCGTCGCCGACCTGGTCGGCGTGCACGCGGTCGAGGTCTTCAGCGTGGCGACCTTCTACGCGTTCCTGCACGGCGCGCCCGAGGGCCGCTACGTGCTGCGCCTCTGCGGCACCCTGTCCTGCGATTTCGCCGGCAAGACCGCCGTCGCCGAGGCCCTCCGCGTCGCCCTGGGCATCGACTTCGGGGCCACCACCGACGACGGCGTCTTCACCCTCGAGTGGGCGAGCTGCGTCGGCATGTGCGACCAGGGTCCCGCGTTGCTCGTGAACGACAGGGTCTTCACGCGCGTCACGCCCGAGAAGGTGGCCGAGATCGTCGCCGAGTACCGTACCAAGGCGGCGAGCGACGACCGTCAGGACATCGTCACCACCCGTAACGACCTGACCTACGCGGGCATCGAGGCCGACGCCGGCCTCAGGGCCGCTCTCGCGCTCTCGCGCGGCGACATCGTTGACACGGTCTCCGGCGCCGCCCTCAAGGGTCGCGGCGGGGCCGGCTTCCCGACCGGCATGAAGTGGAACTTCTGCGCGGCCGAGAAGAGCGACCAGAAGTACATCATCTGCAACGCCGACGAGGGCGAGCCCGGCACCTTCAAGGACCGCGTCATCCTGCGCGACTTCGCCGACCTCGTCTTCGAGGGCATGACCATCGGCGGCCGCGCCATCGGCGCGAGCATGGGCATCGTCTACCTGCG
>DATIYD010000371.1:0-2899 GCA_035517975.1 Thermoleophilia bacterium
GGACGAGGGCGTCGCGGGCGACGCCCTCGTCCACGCCGCAGGCCCGCGCCGCCAGGGCGACGAGATCGCAGCCGGTCAGCGAGACCAGGGCGCGCTCGACCTGATCGAGATGCGCCGTCAGGGCGCGCACGTCGTCTTCGACAAGACGCGTCACCTCATGCCTCCCCTTCGATACGCCACGTCATCTCATGCCTGCCGCCGCCGATCCCATCCCCTACTCCAGCACCACGTCGAGCCCGTGCTCGTCGGCGAGTCGTTCGACGGCCCGCGCGGCGCGGGAACGCGCCTCGGACGCCGTCTCTCCCCTGGTCATGATGACGGCGACCCAGCGTCCGTTGGGACCCCCGGCGCGCGCCGCGCGCACCTCGTCGAGAACGACGATGCCGGTGCCGGCGGTCCGCTCGACGGGCCCGTCGGTCAGCACCACGTCGGCGCCCCAGAGGCCGTCGTAGCGGCGCAAGGGACCCGCGGCGCCGACGACGTGCTCGCCCAGCACCTCGACGCGGCCGTCGGCGACCAGCACGTGCTCGTAGACGGCGCCGCGCCTGGCCGCAGTCTCGGCGGGCCGGCCGCCGGCCAGAGCCGGCGGCACGGCGCCCGCCGCAAAGGTCTCGGCGAGCACCTCGATCACGTTCACGTCGCTCGCGTGGAACGCGCACGCCGGCGTCTGGCTCGGCAGCCGGGCATCGATCTCGATCACACGTGGCACGCCGTCGGCGGGCACCATCGCCTCGATGTCCATCACGCCGCGCAGGCCCCGCGCCCGGCCGGGCAGACCGGGCACCGTCGCCGGCTCGAGCTGCCCGACCGCCCCGGCAAGGCGACGGGCGGCCTCGTCGAGCGCCTCGAGCGTCGCTGCCGAGACGACGTCGGAGCCGCCGCCCTGCGACGCCGGGTCGAGGGCCGCCCCCCTCACGGGCGCGACGACACGCTTGCAGTCCCAGACCCGGTCGAACTCGAGCCAGGTGGGCGCCAGCGTGACCGTCACGCCGCCGAACGCGACCATGTCGACCGACAGCGACGGCCCCGCCACGAACTCCTCGACGACGACGCCGGCGCCGTGCGCCGCGAGACGGCCGCGGGCGAGGGCGAGCTCGGGCTCCGACCAGACGATCTCGACGCCGGCGCTGCCGCTGCCGACGTCGGGCTTGACCACGGCGGGATAGCCGCAGGGCGGCCAGGCACGCGGGCGCGGCACGTCGAGCGCGGCGAACAGCTCGTTCGAGGCCGACTTCGACTGCGTCACGGCGTAGGCGTCGAGGTCGAACAGGAGCGGCACGCCGAGGCCGGGCACGAACGAGGCAAGGAAGGCCAGCGTGTCGTCGTCTTCGCAGGCGGGCAGCACCGCGTCGCACGACAGGAACACGTCGCGGGCGCGCACCGGGTCGGCGGTCACGTCGAAGGTATGGACGTCGGCGGCCAGGCCGGCCGCCGGCCGGCCCGGCCGCCGATCGACCAGCACGACCTCATAGCCGGCCTCGCCGGCCAGGTAGGCCGCCTCGGTACCCTGCAGCTTGCCGCCGACGACGGCGAGCCTCACGGCGCTCCCCGCCGCGCCGTCGCGCCGCGGCGCTCACGGGCGGCGGCGACCCAGTCGGCGTACTCGGTCGCCGTGGCCACGCGCAGGCCGGCCGTGGCGAGGCGCTCGGTGACCACGGGCGCCGTACGCAGGCCCTCGTCGATGTCGAGCTCGGACTGCGACACGCCGGCCAGGCCGCTGTGGGGCGGCACGAGCGAGGTGACGACGTTGGCCCCGGCCGCGATGCGCGACTCGAGACCGGCGATGCCGTCGACGTCGAGCGAGGCCGGGATCAGGCGGTCGGGCATGACCAGCCGCATGGTGGCGATCGTGACGAGCTCGGCGAGGCGGGGGCTCGGCGGCACGCCGGCCAAGGGCGTACCGGGCTGCGGCACGAAGGTCATGACGCGCACCTGGTCGATCGGCTCCTCGCGCATGGTCGTCACGGTGAGCGCCCGGTCGGCGAGCGTCTCGCCGACGCCGAGCAGCGCGCCGTCTTCGACCAGCATGCCCAGGCGGGCGGCATCGAGCCGCGCCCGGGCGCGCTCGTCGAAGTCCTGTCCGATGCGCAGGCGCCCGTAGAGAGTGCGGGCGTGGGTCTCCTGGTAGCAGGCGTACCACTCGGCGCCGGTGGCGGCCAGGGCAGCGAGTCCGCGCGCCGGCACGACCCCCGGCGAGACCATGACCGGCAGGCCGGTGGCCGCCTTGACCGCGACGACCAGCGCGACGAGCGCCTCGAACTCGCGGCCGCCGGGACCGCCGCCTTCGCCCTCGGGGCCGTCGGGTGTCTCGCCCTCGCGAACGCCCTCGCCGGCGCCAGGTCCCCCGCCCCCGCCGGCGCCGGCGCCGTAGAGCGGGTCCTCGCCCATGGTCAGGTCGATCAGATGGACGCCCGACTCGGCGAGGCCGACGCTCACGGCCACGACCTCGTCGAGCGATTTGCGGTAGCGGGGACCGTCGGGGTTGCTGGCCCGGTACAGGCAGAACGTGCAGTCGTTGCGGCAGTAGGTCGAGAAGTAGACGAAGCCGTAGAGGAACACGGCGTCGCCGAAGTGCCTGCGGCGCAGCTCGCTCGCGGCGGCGAAGAGCTCGGCCGCGGCGCCGGGGTCGCGTGTGGCGAGCAGGGCTTCGACCTCGGCCGCGCCCGGCGGCTCGCCGGCCAGCGCGCGCTCGAGGATCGGAGCGATCTGTGGCGCGGCGTCCGTCACGATCGCTCCGGCGGGCCGAGGCGGGCGGGAAGGTCAAGGGACGAGCGGCGGCGAATCATGACCACCACATGGTACCAGAGCTCAAGGAGACGCTCGATTGAGGAAATGGGACGGAGAGCCGGCGCCCTCGGACGGGCGTGCGGCTCTGGCGGTCCTCGCGAAGGCGGGGCGG
>DATIYD010000372.1:0-4523 GCA_035517975.1 Thermoleophilia bacterium
CGGCGGCAATCGCCGCCGGCGCGTGGTGATCGACGCCCAGGCGTCGCGGCGCGGACCCGGGCCGCAGAACGACCGCCGCGGCCGGCGCGACCGCCATCAGCAGGGCGACCGTTCCGAGGCGACGCCGGTCGCGCCGCCCGAGGGCCAGAAGATCAAGGTACCGTCGGGCTCGAGCGTCAAGGACGTCTCGCAGCTGCTCGGCGTCTCGACCGCCGACATCATCAAGACGATGATGGGCTACGGCGAGATGGCGACGATCACGCAGCCGCTCTCCGACGAGGCCATCACCATCCTGGCCGACGACTTCAAGCGCACGGTCGAGATCACGCACGCCGCCGACGAAGAAGCCGACGCCGAAGAGGCCCCGCAGGACAAGCCCGAAGACCTCAAGCGCCGCCCGCCGGTGATCACCGTGATGGGCCACGTCGACCACGGTAAGACGAGCCTGCTCGACGCCATCCGCGAGACCTCCGTGGCGGCCGGCGAGGCCGGCGGCATCACGCAGCACATCGGCGCCTACCAGGTCGTGCACGACGGCAAGACCATCACGTTCCTCGACACGCCGGGTCACGAGGCGTTCACCGCCATGCGGGCGCGCGGCGCCAAGGTCACCGACATCGCCGCCATCGTGGTGGCGGCCGACGACGGCGTCATGCCGCAGACGGTCGAGGCCATAGACCACGCCAAGGCGGCCGAGGTGCCGATGGTGATCGTCATCAACAAGATCGACAAGCCCGATGCCAACATCGAGAAGATCAAGCAGCAGCTCACCGAGTTCAGCATCGTCCCCGAGGAGTGGGGCGGAGACACGGTCTTCGTCGAGGCCAGCGCCAAGAAGCGCATCGGCCTCGACAACTTCCTCGACATGCTGCAGCTCGTCGCCGACGTGGCCGACCTCAAGGCCAACCCCGACGCGCCGGCGAGCGGCGTCATCATCGAGGCCAAGGTCGACGTCGGGCGCGGCGTCGTGGTCACCATGCTCGTCCAGCGCGGCACCATCCGCGTGGGCGACGCCATCGTGGCCGGCGAGGCCAGCGGCCGCGTGCGCGCCATGCACGACTATCGCGGCGAGCCGGTGACCAAGGCCGGCCCCTCGGTGCCCGTCGAGATCATCGGCTTCGACTCGGTGCCCGAGGCCGGCGAGTTCTGCCACGTGGTCAAAGACGAAAAGGCCGCCCGCGTGCTCGCCAACCGGCGCACCAACCGGCTGCGGGCCGAAGAGCTCGCCAAGCAGCACGCGCTCACCCTCGACGACCTGTACGCCCGCATCGCCCAGGGCGAGGTCGGCGAGCTCAACCTCGTCCTGAAGGCCGATGTCCAGGGCAGCATCGAGGCGTTGGCCGACGCCCTCGGCCAGATCGGCCACGACGAAGTGAAGGTGCACATCATCCACTCGGGCGTGGGCGGCATCAACGAGTCCGACGTCATGCTCGCGACGGCCTCCAAGGCCATCATCATCGGCTTCAACGTGCGGCCCAACGCGCCGGCCGCGGCGCTGGCCGAGGCCGAAGGCGTCGACATCCGCACCTACCGCGTGATCTACAAGGTCACCGAGGACATCCAGGCCGCGCTCGTCGGGCTGCTCAAGCCCGAGGTCGTCGAGGAGGTGCTCGGCCAGGCCGAGGTCCGCCAGCTCTTCAAGGTCTCGCGCCTGGGCACGATCGCGGGCTGCTACGTGACGCGCGGCAAGATCACGCGCACGGCCAGCATCCGCGTGCTGCGCGACGGCGTCGTCAGCCACGACGGCCGCATCGCGTCGCTCAAGCGCTTCAACGAGGACACGCGCGAAGTGCTCGAGGGTTTCGAGTGCGGCATCCTGCTCGACGGCTTCAACGACCTCAAGGAGGGGGACACGCTGGAGGCGTACGAGACCAAGGAAGTCGCGCGTGGCGGGTGATGCCCACGTCGCCGTGCTGCTCGCCGAGCTGCACTTTCCCGAGAACCGCTCGCTCAAGGCGAAACGGCAGCCGCTGAGCTCGCTGCGCGATACGCTGCAGCGGCGCTACCGCGCGTCGTTCGCCGAAGTCGGACGGCAGGACAGCTGGCAGCTCGCCGAGGTGCTCGTCGTGCTGGCCGCGTCGTCGGGCCGTCAGGCCAGCGAGCGGATCGACGAGATCGACCGGTACCTGCACGGCCGCGACTTCGAGGTCTCGCGTGTGCTGGTGAAATCGGTCGACCCGGTCGAGGTACTGTGGGACACAGGCTCCTGAAGGTCAACGAGGCCCTGCGCGAGGTGCTCTCGCAGGAGATCGCCGCCCTCAAGGACCCCCGCATCGGGTTCGTCACCGTGACCGGTGTCGAGACGTCGGTCGACCTGCGCCACGCCAAGGTCTACGTCAGCGTCCTGGGCGGCGCGCGCGAGCGCGAGCATTCGCTCGCGGGCCTGCGCGCCGCCCACGGCCGCCTGCAGGAGCGCATGGCCGCCGACGTGCGCATCAAGCGCACGCCGCAGCTGCAGTTCCTCTACGACGAGTCGATCGACCGCGGCATGCGCATCGAGAGCCTGCTCAAGCGCTACGAGGGGGAGCTCGCGCCCGAAGACGAGGGGGAGCCCGAGCCGCGCGGCCAGGGCGGGCCCGCGCCCGACGAAGAGCGCGTGGAGCCCGACGGCGACGCCGCAGCAGAGACCGACGCCCCGGAGGGATCGTGACGATCGACGGCCACGTGCTCGACGCAGTCTGCGCCGCCATGCGCGGCACCTCGCGGGCGGCCCTGGCCGTCCACGAAAGCCCCGACGGCGACGCGGTCGGCGCGGCCGCCGGCATGCTCGATCTCTTCGCGAGCCTCGACATCGAGGCGGCCCTGTACGTCGATGCCGTGGTCACGCTGCCGCTGGCCGACGAGTTCCTGCCGGCCGCAAGCGTCGTGACCGGGCCTCCGCCCGGCGCCGCGACCCTCTACGCGCTCGACTGTGGCTCGGCCGCGCGCCTGGCCGTGAGCCTGCCCGAGGGCAGGCGGGTGGCCGTCAACATCGACCACCACCACGACAACACCCGCTTCGGCGAGCTCAACTTCGTCGACGGCCACGCGAGCAGCACCTCCGAGCTCGTGTGCGCCATCGCCGAGCGTCTCGGCCTGCGGTTCTCGCCACGGGCGGCGGCGGCGCTGTATGCCGGCATCTCGTTCGATACCGGACACTTCCAGCACGACAGCACGTCGGCCGACACCTTTACCTGCTGCGCCCGTCTCGTGACCGACGGCGCCGATCCGAACCACGTGTACCGCCTGCTCTACGAGACGCGCTCACTGGCCTCGCTGCGCCTCTGGGCGCTCGCCATCGAGAGAGCGCAGGCGGCGGCCGGCGGCCGGGCCCTGCTGGCGCAGCTCAGGGCCGACGACTTCGCCCTGACCGGCGCGAGCGACGACGAGACGGAGGGCATCGTCGATGCCCTGCGCAGCGTGCCGGGCGTCGAGGTCGCCGCTCTGGTCAGGCCGCGCGGCGACGGCCACGTGCGCGTGAGCCTGCGCTCCGACGGCTTCGACGTGAGCGCCGTGGCCGGCCTGCGAGGCGGCGGCGGACACCGCCAGGCGGCGGGCTTCACCGCTGACGGCACCGTCGAGGAGGTGACGCAGTGGCTCAGTACCGTACTCGACGAGCGCCTCTCGACGGCGTCCTCCTGATCGACAAGCCGGCCGACTGTACCTCGCACGACGTGGTCGCACGCGTGCGTCGTGTGCTGCGGCCGGCCGTCCAGAAGGTCGGCCACGCCGGCACGCTCGACCCGTTTGCGACCGGCCTGCTCATCGTGCTCGTCGGTCGCGCCACCAAGCTCGCCCGCTTCTTCGTCGACCTGCCCAAGGAGTACGTCTGCACGCTGCAGTTCGGGTGGACGTCCGACAGCGGCGATCGCACCGGCGTCCTGGCCGCCACCGGCCGCTCGACGACGCTCGACGAGCTCTCGGCCGCTCTGCCCCGGTTCCTGGGGCGCATCGCCCAGAAGGTGCCGATGACCTCGGCCGTCAAGGTCGACGGCGAGCGGCTGTACCGCAAGGCCCACCGCGGCGAGGTCGTCGAGACGCCCACCAAAGAGGTCGAGATCGACGCCATCGACGTGCTCGACTTCGACCCCGTGGCGCTGTCCTCGACCTGCCGGGTGGTCTGCTCGAAGGGCACGTACGTGCGCCAGCTTGCGATCGACATCGGCGCGACCGTGGGGGCCGGCGCCTACGTCGCGAGCCTCGCGCGCGCGGCCACCGGTCCCTTCCGCCTGGAAGACGCGCAGGGGCTCGGCGACTTCGAGGAGGCCGTCGCGCAGCGCGAGCCCGACGATCTCGCCATCCCCGGCCTCGTCTCGCCGGCGCAGGCGCTGCAGTTCATGCCGGCGGTCACGGTGACGGCGGCCCAGGTGGCGGCCGTGCGCAACGGCGCCCGGCTGCCGGCGGGGCCGCCGCACCCGGTGCGCCTGCTCTTCAGAGGTGAGCTGCTGGCCGTGTACGGGCCACTCGACGACGGTCCGGGGCTGCGCCCCCTCGTCATGCTCTGATGGAGGTCGTGTACGACCTGTCGGCCGCCCTGCGACGGC
>DATIYD010000373.1:0-5331 GCA_035517975.1 Thermoleophilia bacterium
GCATCGACCCCGGCGCGAGCGACGTCTTCGCCCGCGCGCTCTACGACCAGTTCGACACGGTCGAACGGCTCACCGTGCTCGACGGCGACAACAGCTCGGTCGACGGCGTCGACTTCGCTCCGAGCTTCTCGCCCACGACCATGGTCGAGGAGTGCCTCATCCTGCCGCCCCACGCCTTCGAGCACGGCAAGATGATCCGGCGCAAGTCGCTGACTACGACCCGCGAGTTCGACTTTCCGGCGCCGGTCGGCCGCCTCAAGGTGTGGAACGTCGACCACGAAGAGGCCCAGCTCATGCCCATGTTCTTAGGCGACAAGGGGCTGCGTGACGCCGACTTCTTCATCGCTCTCGACGACCAGTGGGTCAACCTGCTGCTCACCTGGCGCAAGCTCGGCTTCGACCACAACAAGGAGATCGAGTTCGACGGCGCCCGTTTCCGGCCGCTCGACCTGCTCGTCAGCCGTCTGCCCAAGGCGGTCGACCTGATCGGCCGCATGCACGGCGCGGTGTGCGTCGGCGCCTTGTGTGAGGGCACGATCGCCGGGAAGCGCGCGCGCCGCTACATGTACCAGATCACCTCGCACGACGAGGCCTATCGCCATATGGGCGTGCAGGGCACCGGCTATCAGACGGGCATCCCGGCGGCCTGCGGCGCGCTGCTGCTGGCCAAGGGCATCTTCACCGGCAAGGGCGTCTTCGCGCCCGAGCAGATCGAGCCGGCGCCGTTCCTCGATCTCATGACCGAGCACGGCACGCCGTGGGGGGTGGTCGACCTGCCGCTCGAGGCATAAGGTCGGGCAGGGTCGAGGCAGGTTCCTCTGGGGGGAGGGTCGCATGACCGGACAGCTTGGCGTCACCGCACAGCCGGGCGTGACCGAGCAACTCCGCAAGGTCCGCATCCCGCTGCTGACCGCGGTGGCCATGATCTTCATCTTCGTGTCGTCGGGCGCCTTCGGCATCGAGGACATGGTCTCGTGGTCGGGTCCCGGTCTCACGCTCGTGATGCTGATCCTGTTGCCCGTCTTCTGGGCCATGCCTATGGCTCTGGTCTGCTCCGAGCTCGGCTCGGCGTTGCCCGAGGAGGGCGGCTACTACGTCTGGACGCGGCGCGCCCTCGGCGAGTTCTGGGGCTTTCAGTGCGGCTGGTGGTCGTGGACCTGCCAGTGGGTCGATTCGGCGGTGTATATCGCGCTGATCCAGGTCTACGTGAGCGGCTGGTGGCCGCAGTTGAACGGCTGGGAGATCTGGGGCATCGGCGCGCTGCTGATCGCCGTCTTCGCCTACACCAACATCCGCGGGCTCAACATCATCGCGATCAGCTCGGTCCTCTTCACCATCATCATCGTGGCCCCGTTCCTGGTCCTGATCGTGCTCGGCTTCACGCACTGGCACGTCGGCCCGTTCCAGCCCTTCGTGCCCCACGGCCAGTCGATCTTCAGCAGCCTCAACCTCGGGCTCGCGGTCGGCGTCTGGATGTACTCCGGATATGACTCCATGTCGACCATCGCCGGCGAGATGGAGCGGCCGCGCTTCATCATCCCGCGCGCCTTGATGATCGCCATGCCCATCATCGTGGCGTTGTACGTCCTGCCGACGCTGGTGGGGCTCGCCGGCTGGGACCACTGGGCGTCCTGGGGCACCGACACAGGGATGACGACCTTCGTCAGTGTCGCCCGGGATCTCGGCGGCCCGATCCTCGGCTACGCCATGCTGGGCGCCGCCGTGATCAGCAACATGGCCCTCTACCAGGACTACCTCACCTCGGGCTCGCGCCCGGCGTACGCGATGGCCGAGGACAACCTGCTGCCGAGGTCGCTGTCGAGGGCGCACCGCAAGTACGGCACGCCGTTCGTCTCGATCCTGTTCCTGGCAGGGCTCAACCTGGTGCTCATCATCGGCTCGTTCGCCAACCTCGTCGTGATCGACGTCTTCCTCAACATGCTCTACTACCTGCTGATCTTCGCGGCCGCCATCCGGCTGCGGCAGAAGGAGCCCGACCTCGAGCGCCCCTTCCGTATCTGGGGCGGCACGGGCATGCTCGTCGCCATCTGCGCGCCGGCGATCTTCATCGCCTTCGTCACGCTCTACACGAACGCGATCGACACGAGCACGACGATCTTCGGTCACGCGTCGTTTTCGATCTTCGGCTGGACGTTCGGCTGGTACGGCATCGGCGGCGTGATCGCCATGCTGGCCGGACCGGTCGCGTACCTGTACTTCAAGCACACCCTGGGGGGCGGCCGCCCGAGTCCCCGGGCTTAGACCGTTGGCGTGTGGGATAGGATGCGGGCACCTGAATCCGACCTAGGGAGTGCGCGTATGAGCGAACTGATGGTACTGGGCTTCGAGAACGAAGCCGCCGCCGACGCCTTCGGCGTCAAGCTGGCAGAGATGCAGAAGGACCTCATCGTCCAGCTGCAGGACGCCGCCGAGGTGGTCCGCGACCCAGACGGCAAGCCGCACGTCAAGCACGACACCCATCTGGTCGGCGCGGGCGCCATGGGCGGCGCTTTCTGGGGCATGCTGTTCGGCCTGCTGTTCTTCGTGCCCTTCCTCGGCCTTGCCATCGGCGCCGGTATGGGCGCCCTGTTCGGCAAGCTCGGCAAGACCGGCATCGACAGTCAGGTGCTGCAGGAGATGGGCGGCGCGGTGCCGCCGGGCCATGCCGGCTGGTTCCTCCTCATCAGCCAGAAGACCGACGACAAGTTCGAAGCGGCGGTCACCGGCACGGGCGCCAAGCTGGTGCGCTCCAACCTGACCGAAGAGCAGGAAAAGCAGCTCAAGCACGCCTTCGGCGCGCGCAAGCACGAGAAGTAGAACCGCGAGGCGTACGGGGGTGGGGCGGCCGCAAGGCCGCCCCGCCCCCTTCGTCGTTGGCTTCCCGTGCGACGACGCGGCCCGTTGCCCGGTCCGCGCGGCGCTGCCCGGCAAAGGACGAAGAATCCGCCGGGCGGCGCCGCGCGGGGGCGAACGGCGATCGACTGATCGTCGCCGGCGCAGGACGGGTACCTGCACCGGCATGGCCAGCTTGTATGCCGGGACGTCGGGATTCGCCTATCCAGCCTGGAAGCCCGGGTTCTACCCGGCCGACGTCGCCGCGTCGCGCTTCCTCGAGCACTACGCCGGCCGCCTGAACTGCGTCGAGATCAACTACACCTTCCGCCGCACGCCCCAGCGCTCCACCCTCGAAGCATGGGCGCAGGGCACGCCGAAGGGCTTCGTCTTCGCCGTCAAGGCCCACCAGCGCATCACCCACCGGGCGCGTCTCCTCGACGCCGGCGAAGCGACCAGCTACTTCCTGAACTCCCTCGCGCCGCTCCGCGAGGCGGGCAAGCTCGGTCCAGTGCTCTTCCAGCTGCCGCCCTACCTGCACCTCGACGTTGCCCGCCTGGCCGGCTTTCTCGAGCTGCTGCCGGGCTGGCTGCGGGCGACGATCGAGTTTCGTCACGACTCGTGGCTCACCGACGAGGTCTACGAGCTGCTGCGCAGCCATGGGGTCGCGCTGTGCGTGGCCGAGACGGAGAAGCTGACCGTGCCCGAGGTCGTCACCGCCGACTTCGTCTACGAGCGGCTCCGCAAGCCCGCCTACTCAGACGCGGAGCTGGCCGGCATCACCGCGCGCTCGCGCCGGCTGCTGGCCGCCGGGCTCGACGTCTACCTCGTGTTCAAGCACGACGAGACCCCGTCGGGAGCGCTCGAGGCCGAATCCCTGCTCAAGGCGGCTTGATAAGCCGGAAATCGCGTTCGCGGCGGGGCCGGCCCGGGACGCGCGTCGGCGGGTCGGGCCGTCACGCCTGCTGCGGCGATTCCGGCTCGAGCTCGGGTCGGCGACCGTGCAGCGTGACCCAGGCGATCAGGCCCGACGCCAGGATCACGACACCGGCCACGACCAGCGAGATGCTGAGGCCGCTGCGAAAGGCGCTGTAGGCGGCGTCGATGACGTGAGCCACGATCGGCCCGAAGGCCTTCTCGGCACTCGCGGCACCGCCGCTGCCCTTGGGCACCTGACCGGTCTCGATCGCGTTGATGACGATGGTGCGAAAGCCGGCCGGCACGCCGAGCTCGCTGAGCCGTCGGGTGAGGTCGACCGTCAGCGTGCCGTTGAGCAGCGAGCCCAGCACCGCCACGCCCACGACCGAGCCCAGCTCGCGACTCGTCGTCGTAGCCCCTGCGGCCATGCCGGAGTGCTCCGGCGGCACGACGGCGAGGGCCACGCTGGTGACCGGCACCACGGCCATGCCGAAGCCCAGGCCGGCCAGGGCAAGGGCCGGCGCCAGCGTGGCGGTGCTCACGTGGCCGCGCAGGGCGATGTCGGTGGCCAGCACGCCCACGCCGGCGGCCAGACAGCCGATGACGGTCGGCAGTCGCGGCCCGGCCCGTGCCACCCAGCGTCCGGTCAGGGCCGAGGCGGCGATCATGGCGACCGCCATGGGCACGAACAGGACGGCGGTGTGATAGGCGGAGTAGCCGACCACGACCTGCAGGTAGAGCGCCGTGAAGAAGAAGATCGAGAAGATGCCGAAGTAGGCGGCGAAGGCGACGGTGAGGGCCCCCGTGAACGGAGCCCGCAGAAGGAAGCGGTGGTCGAAGATCGGCGCCGGGCTGCGCTGCTCGACGACGATGAAGGCAATGGCGGTCACGGCGCTCACCACGAACAGTGCGACGACGGCCGGCGCGCGGTAGCCGGTGGTCTCGCCGTGGATGACCGCGAAGATCGCGGTGCCCAGCGCGATCGGTCCCAGGATGAAGCCGGCGATATCGATACGGTTCCCCTGCGGGTCGGCGCTCTCGGGCACCGTCGCCGCCGCGGCGAGGAGCACGAGCAGGCCGGCGACGAGGTTGAACCAGAACACGAGGCGCCAGCCGCCGAGTCCCACGAGCACGCCGCCGATCACCGGCCCCATGGCGAGCGCGAGGCCGGCCACGGCCGCCCATACGCCGAGCGCCCGGGCGCGCAGCGCTCGCTCGGGATAGAGGTGACGGATGATCGACAGCGTGCCGGGCTCGCTGGCCGCGGCGCCCACCCCCATGATGACGCGGGCGGCGACCAGCAGGGACACGCTCGTTGCCAGGGCGCCGAACAGCGAGCCGCCGATGAACACGGCCAGGCCGCCCAGCATCACGCGCTTGCGTCCCAGGCGGTCGCCCAGTGTGCCCATCGCCAGCATGAGCCCGGCGAAGGTCAGGGCATAGCCGTTCACGACCCACTGCAACTGCGAGACGCCGGCGTGCAGATTCGACTGCACGTCGGCCAGGGCGACGCTGACGATCGTCGTGTCGAGGAAGGTCAGAAACAGGACGGCGCTGAGCGTGGCGAGGGCGGGGCGGGGG
>DATIYD010000374.1:0-3400 GCA_035517975.1 Thermoleophilia bacterium
CACTGGCCCTGTCGCAGCGGCTCGCCCTCGACGAGGAGGCCTACCTGCGCGAGGCCGCGCCCTACCTCACGAGCGCGCAGGTGCGGGAACTGGCCGCCGACGGCTGGTCGTTCGGCGGACACGCCACCGTTCACCGTCACCTCGAAGGTCTGAGCTACGACGACCTCGAGTGCGAGATCGTCGAATCGTGCGCCGTCGCGGCGCGGTTGAGCGGCCGAGCCCGGGCGCCGTTCGCCTTTCCGTACTCGGGCCAGGGCGTGCGCCGCGACTGGCTCGCCGAGATCCGCGGCCGGCACGATCAGGTCGGCCTCTTCTTCGACGTGCACGGGCTCAGGCGTGAGGGCGCCCTGGTCTGGCACCGCATCGACATCGAGAGGCAGGACGAGTCGATCGCCACGACCGTGAGACGCGCTCATCTGGGGGCTCTGCTGCCCGGGCGCCTCTATGACCCTCTCGTCGTAGCGCACTCCCACGAGGACGAGGACTAGCGGGATCGCCGGTCTGGGACACGTCCCCGGCCCGGCGCGCCCGTGTCCGTCCGGCCCGGCGCGCCCTTGCCCGGGGAGCGGTAGAAGAACGACAGTACGGCGAGAATGGTTTGACCACCGCGGTAGCGCGGTACGATTCGGCCTCATCACAGCCGCGCAAAGCCGGAGGGCTGGCCGGGGCGCGGCTGGGACCTGCTCGAC
Organism: Thermoleophilia bacterium; assembly: GCA_035517975.1. Lineage (GTDB taxonomy): Bacteria > Actinomycetota > Thermoleophilia > UBA2241 > UBA2241 > Bog-752. The sequence goes on from DATIYD010000374.1 coordinate 690, forward strand.
CGCGCGAACCGTGTGCGCCGTTCCCCTCGCGAGGGGCGGATCTGCGTACGCGAGGCGAAGGGTCTTCGATCCTCCGGGGGTCGCCCGCTGGTCGTTTCGCCCCCTTGCGCAGTGGGCGGCTTCCCGGCATCAAGCGGCGCTGTGCACCGCGGCGAGTGCTCGGTCGCAGCGTCGAGCGAGGCGGGCGCCGTCCCAGACGGCTGGAGGGGCATCTGGGGCGGCACCCACCCCACTCGAGGCACGCGCGGCGGTTCGCTCGCGGCCGCCCTCTTTCGCTGCTTCAGGCTACTGGGTGCGCCGCAGCGCCAGGATCTGCACGTCGTCCTGCAGCACGCCGGCGTAGTCGGCAACGGCCCCCAGCAGGTGGTCGACCAGGGCCTGGGGCTCCGTCGTGCCGGCCTCTTCGAGCAGCCGCAGCAGACGCTGCTCGCCGAGCAGCTCGCCGTCGCGGCGGGCCTCGGTGACGCCGTCGGTGTAGAGCACGAGCGTCTCCCCCACCGCCAGCCGCACCTGACGGGTCTCGTAGGTCGAGCCGAAGGCGCCGAGCGGCGGCCGGTAAGGCGGCTCGACCAGGCTCGCGCCGGCCGCCGTGATCAGCACCGGCGCCGGATGGCCTGCGCTCGAGAGGGTCACCACGCCGTGCCCCAGGTCGATGCGCAGCAGCAACGCGGTCACGAGCTGGTCGATGTGGGGCTCCTCGAGCATCATGCGGTTGATGTGGCGCAGGATGAACTCGGGCGCGGTCGAGATCAGGGCCAGCGTGCGAAACGCGCTGCGCACGGTCTCGGTCATGCCGGCCGCCGGGATACCCTTGCCGGTCACGTCGCCGATCAGCACGAGCACCAGATCGTCTTTGAGGGCGATCACGTCGTGAAAATCGCCGCCCACCAGGGCGGGCTCGCTCGCCGGCTGGGAGACGGCGGCCAGCTCGAGGCCGGTCACCTCGGGCAGCGGGTGGATGAGGTGCTGTTGCAGGGTGATGGCCGCCCGGCGCTGCTCGGCCAGCAGGCGGGAGTTCTCGATGGCCAGCGACACGGTGGCGCCGAGCTTGCGCCCGAAGTCGATCTCCGAGTCCGTAAAGACACGCACCCGCTTGCTGTAGAAGAGCAGGCAGCCGACCACGGCATCCTGGGCGAAGAGCGGCACCGCCAGCACGCCGCGCAGGTCGTGGTCGGCGACGAAGCCCACGTCGGTCGCGGCGGCCTGCATGTCGGCAGTGGCGAAGGGCTCGCGATAGGCCATGGCGCGGCTCGCGTTGGGCGCCTCGCCGCGGCTCAGGCGCGTGCCCACCGCGGCGGGCGAGAAGCCGCACTGGAAGGCCACCACCCAGTCGGGCCGGTCGCGCAGCTCGATGGTGCCGGCGTCGGCGGCGAGGGCGGCGACGCCGCCGTCGAGCGCGCGCTGCATGATCTCGTCGAAGTCGAGGGTCGAGTGCAGCAGGCGGTTGATGGCGTTCAAGCTCTCGGCGAGCTCGACGCGCTCGGCGAGCTCCTCGGCCTGGCGGCGCTGCTCGTCGGTCGGCCCGGCCACCCGCCGCTTCTGCGCCTCGAGCGCCGTGACCTGGGCGCTGAGCTCGGCCTCGCGCGCGCGGATCGTCTCGGCCTGGGAGCGGATGGTGTCGAGGTGGGAGCGGATGGTGTCGTCGTCGGTCCGGATCGTCTCGGCCTGCGAGCAGATGGTGTCGAGCAGGCGCCGGCGCTCGGCGGCGGCGCCCTCGAGCGCCTCGGCGGCGTGCTCGAGCTCCTCGACGGCGTGCTTGCGCGCGGTGACATCCTCAGAGACGGTCGCGAAGCGCCCGGCGCCCAGGGGCAGCGCCGTCAGGCGCAGGCTGCGCCCGGTGGCCGGCGCCACGCTCTCGAAGACCCGTGGCGCGGCGCCGCCGGCCGCCTCGGCGTACTCCTCGAGGTGCGGCGGCTCGCCCGGCCCGAAGACCTCGCTGGCCAGCCAGCCCCGGGCGCCGTTGGCGCGCAGGCCGGTCTGGGCCAGGAACGAGCGGTTGGCCTGCGTGATGCGGTAGTCGGCGGCGCGCCCCTCGCGTTCGATCAGCTCGTAGAGCGCGACGCCCTCGGTGACGCTCTCGAAGAGCAGGCGAAAGCGGTCGTCGACGGCCGCGGGCTCGTCGACGGCAGCGGGCTCGCCGGCCTCGGACGCGCTACCGGCCGCGGACTCACTGCCGGACTCGGTGTCGAGCTCGCCCGCGTCCGCCAACCCGCCGGGCGCCTCGGCCTCGAGCTCATCGACCGGCGCCGAGCTCAGCACGGCCCGCTTGAGCAGGCGCACCTCGAGACCGCCGTCGCTGCGCAGCTCCATCTCGTCGGCCAGATGGGCCATGAGGTAGAGGCCGCGGCCGTGCTCCGCGTCGGGGTCGGGAAGGGTCTCAGCCTCGAAGCGCCCGGTGTCGAAACCGTGCCCGTGGTCTTTGATCAGGACCTGCAGGTCGTCGCCGCGAAAGCCGACGAAGACCTCGATGTCGGCCGCCGAGCCGCTGTGCCGCACGGCGTTCGCGCAGGCCTCCTGGACGCAGAACACCACGTCCCAGACGGCCTTGCGGTCGGTGCAGTAGCGCTCGAGGTAGTCGCGCACGCGGGCTCGCAGGCGCGCCAGGCGGTAGGGCTCTGGCGCCACGGCGAAGCGCTGGCGCGGCGGCGCCAGACGCCGCCGCGCCAGCGACTGGACCGCGACGGTGTCCGGGGCGGCGGGGGCGCCAGCGG
>DATIYD010000375.1:0-2657 GCA_035517975.1 Thermoleophilia bacterium
TGAACGAGACCGAGGCCGCCGCCGTGCTCGGCCGCCCGGTTCACGGCCTGGCCGAGGCGGCCCAGGCCGCCGCCGCGCTGTCGCCGCCCTCGAAGATCGCCGCCCGCGCCGGACCGAGCAGCGCCTCGTCGTCCAGGAAGAGCAGGTGCGCGTCGAAGATCGCCGCCTCGTAGCCGCCCGCCCGCCCGGCGACCGCGTCGCGGGCGGCCGTCAGGTCGGCGGCCGTGCCGGCGAGGGCGCGCCGCAGGGCGGCCCACTCGACCTCGGGGTCGCCGCCGGGTCCCTTTGGCGCCTCGACCGCGACGGCGGTGTCCAGCCGACAGGCCGGACCGATGGCGATGCCCGGCGAGGCCGGCAGGCCGCACAGGACCCCTCCCGGCGGCGGCGCAGCGGCCGGCGACGTGGTCGCCGGCGGGGCGAGAGGTGACACCGTCGTCTCCGTCTGCACGGGCGAGGTCGTGGCCGACCCCCGCTGCCCGGGCGGCTCGCCGAAGCCCGCGGCCGCCACGCCGGCAAGCGCCGCCAGCGCCTCGCGGGCCTGTGCCCCGCGCGCCCGCACGACGATCTCGTCGCCGCACGCCACGCCCAGGGTGGCGACGGCGTTCAGGCTGCGGGCGCTGACCGGTCCCCGCGCGGCGGTCACGTCTTCGACCGTCACCGCCGCCTCGAACCCTGCCGCCGTGCGCACGAAGAGCGCCGCGGGGCGGGCGTGCAGGCCGAGCGGCGTGTCGATCCGCAGGCGCAGCGTCTCTTCACCCGGCACGTCTGCTCTCGCGTCGCCGGCAACGCCGTCGAGTCCCGCCGGCGCCGCACCCGGCGGCGTGACCCGCGGCCGATCCGGCGTCTCGCCCTGCCCCTCTCGGGGCGCCTCGGCGGCGAGATGCGCGGCCTTGGCCGCGAGCCCGTCGCGCGCCTCGGCGGCCACGGTGTCGAGCGTCCCGCCCAGCGCCGCCGCCACGGCGGCGGCGACGGCCCCCTCGACGAGCGGCGCCGCCGTGAGACGAACGAGCTCGCGGCGCCCCGGCGGCAGCAGCTCCAGGGCGAGCTCGGCCGAGAGCACGGCGCTGCCGAGATCCATGAGCACGAGCACGCCGTCGGGCGACCAGGCCCGCTCGATCGCGGCGGCGACGAGCGTGGCGTCGGTGCCGAGCGGGCTCTCGGGCTGATCGAGGCCGCCGGTCGCGGCGATGCGCACGTCGGGACCGGCCATCTGCGCCGCCAGCTCGGCCGCTCCCTCGGCGAGCCGCGCGCTGTGACTCACGAGGACGAGCCCGATCACGGCTCCGCCGCTGCAGCCAGGGCCGCGGCGGCCTCGAGGAGCAGCCACGACGAGGTGGCGCCCGGGTCCTGGGTGCCGGCGCTGCGCCCGCCGAGGTAGCTGGCCCGGCCCTTGCGCGCCACGAGCGGGATGGTGGCGACCATGCCCCGCTGCCCGGCGGCGGCCGCGCGTCGCAGGGCCGCGGCGGCCGGCACGCCTTCGGCGGCGGCCGCCTCGAGTGCCGCTGAGGCCGGCACCAGGGTGTCGACCATGGTCTTGTCGCCGGGCTCGGCCTTGCCGCGGGCCTGCACGCCGGCCACGCCGGCGGCGAAGGCCGTCGACCACTCGGCAAGCGTGAGCGTCGGGGCGTGGCCGGCGGCCGTCGCCATGCGCAGGAAGAGCGTGCCGTAGAGCGGCCCGGCCGCGCCGCCGACCGTCGAGACCAGGGTCATGCCGACCGTCTTCAGCAGCGTCCCGACGGCCTCGCCCGTCGCGTCGCCGGCGGCACGCTCATCGAGCTTGCCGAGCACGGCCTGCAGGCCGCGATCCATGTTGATGCCGTGGTCGGCGTCGCCGATCGCCGCGTCGAGCGCCGTGAGCTCGTCGCGGCGCTCGGCGACCGCTCGCGCGAACGCGCGCAGCCAGGCCTCGACGCCGGCGGCGTCGATCGTCTCGCTCATGCGCCCCACCGCAGGCCGGGCGTCACGACCGGCGCGTCCCAGAGCGCCGTGAGCTCGTCGTCCAACCGCAGCAGGCTGATCGAGCAGCCCGCCATGTCGAGCGCGGTCATGTAGGGGCCGATCAGGTGGCGAGCGATGGTGATGCCGCGCGCGGCCAGCAGGCGCTCGAGCTCGTGGTAGACGATGTAGAGCTCGAGGAGCGGCGTCGCCCCCAGACCGTCGACGAAGGCGAGCACCCTGTCGCCGGCGACGAACGGCAGATCGTCGAGGATGGCTCCCGCCATGGCCTCGACCACCGCGGCGGCCGTGGCGACCGGACGCCGCTCGCGACCGGGCTCGCCGTGGATACCGACGCCGAACTCGAGCTCGTCGGGGCCGAGCTCGAAGGTAGGCTTGCCGACCAGCGGAACAGTGCATGAGGTGAGCGCCACCCCCATGCTGCGGGTGGCGGCGTTCACGCGCCGGCAGAGCTCGGCCACCTCGGCGAGCGGGCGGCCCTCCTCGGCCGCGGCGCCGCAGATCTTCTCGGCCAGCACGGTGGCCCCCACGCCGCGCCGCCCGGCGGTGTGCAGGCTGTCCTGCACGGCGACGTCGTCGTCGATCACCACCGACTCGACCGCGATGCCGGAGTCGACGGCAAGCTCGGCGGCCATCTCGAAGTTCATGACGTCGCCGGTGTAGTTCTTGACGATGAGCAGGAGACCGGCGCCGCCGTCGAC
>DATIYD010000376.1:0-2879 GCA_035517975.1 Thermoleophilia bacterium
GTCGACGGCGGCAGCGCGATCGCCGTGACGCGCCCCTTCGCCGAGGCGTGGCTCTACGGCGATCCCCTGCTGAGCAAGCTCGGGACCGCCGTCACGACCCGCGTCTACGAGGCGCTCGAGACTCTCTGACGACGCCCCGGCGCCGGTCTCTGACCGCACCGCGTGGCAGCGCGCCGGGGCGCCGAAGCCGTCAGTCCCAGCGGAAGAGGCCCGCGGCCATGAGCGTGGTGGCGAGACCGATGCCCCCCACGATCGTGACCTGGAGCAGGTCGAAGCCGTAGCCGTTCCACGGGTCGACCAGGGTGATCACGACGTGGTAGAGCGGCAGGGACTTGCCCAGGGCGAGCATCCAGTCGGGCAGCAGGTCGAGCGGCGCGCTCGTGCCCGAGATGAACATCATGATGAACCAGATCAGCAGGCCGACGCCCTGCGCGGCCCGCGCCGTGGGGGCGAGCGAGGCGATCAGCACGCCGAGGGCCGAGAAGGCAAAGACGGCGACCACGAACGACAGCACCACGCCGCCGATCGCGTCCGGAGGCGCCACGCCGTAGGCGAAGATGCCGAGCACGCTGATGACGAGGCCGCCGATCAGGCAGGTGCCGAGGCCCACCAGGAACTGCGAGCCCAGCAGAGCCCACTCCGACACCCCCGAGGCCCGGAAGCGCCGCAGCACGCCGCGCTCGCGATACGTCGACAGGTGCACCGGCAGCGAGACCGTGCCGATCGAGGCGATGACGAGACCGATGTAGCTCGGCACGTACCAGTCCATCATCTTGAGGCCGGCGTAGGGGCCGCTGTCCATGTGCTGCCCGCCGAAGATGCCGCCGAGCAGCACCAGCACGAGCACCGGGAACGCAAAGGAGAAGACGAGCGTCACCGGCTCACGCACGAGGAGCTTGGTCTCGATCCAGGTCATGCGCAGCAGGACCTTGACGAAGGCGAGCGCCCAGCGGCCCGGGCTGATGGCAAGCGGCGCCGCGTGGGCCACGCGCCGCGCGGCGCCGCTCGCGACGGCTCCCGGCGAGCCCGGCGCGGGATCGGCGGGCGGAGCGCCGGCGCCGCCCTGCGTGTGGGTCCCTGTCGGCGGCTCGGTCACTCGGCCATCACGTGGCCCGTGAGACTGAGAAAGACATCTTCGAGCGTCGGCGCCTCGAGGTGCAGGTCGGGCGGCTCGATGCCGTGCCCGACGAGCGCCGCGGCGACGCTGGCGAGCACGGCGCCGTGGCCCTCGACCGTGACGCGTGCCCCCTCGCGGTGCACCGCCTCGACGAAGCGCACGCCCGAGAGGAAGCCGATGTCGGCCTGCGTGTCGAACACGACGCGCAGGCCGGCGGCGTACGAGGCAATCAGGCCGCGCGGGCTGTCGAGGGCGACGACGCGGCCCTGGTCCATCACCGCGATGCGATCGCAGAGGCGCTCGGCCTCTTCCATGAAGTGCGTGACGAGCACCACGGTGCTGCCGCGCTCGCGGATCTCGCGGATGAGGTCCCAGGCGATGCGACGGGCGGCGGGATCGAGGCCGGTCGTCATCTCGTCCAAGAACACGACCTCGGGACCGTTCACCACGGCGAGTGCCACGAAGAGCCGCTGGCGCTGGCCGCCGGACAGGGCGTTGAAGGATGTCTTGCTCTTCTCGGCGAGGCCCCATTCGGCCATGATCTCGCGCCAGTCGCGACCCCCCGGGATCAGCGAGGCGAAGAGCTCGAGCGCCTCCCAGACGCGGATGTGGTCGGGCAGGGCGGCCTCCTGGAGCTGGCTGCCCACGCGGCGGCGCAGCTCGCGCGACTGGCGCACCGGGTCGAGCCCGAGCACGGAGATGGTGCCGCCGCTCGCCTCGCGCAGACCCTGGAGGCACTCGACGGTGGTCGTCTTGCCGGCGCCGTTGGGGCCGAGCAGGCCGAAGATCTCGCCGCGAGCCACGGCGAAGGTGGCGTCGCGCACGGCCGTGAAGGCGCCGTACTCCTTGCGCACGTGTGACGCCGTGATGACGGCCTCGCGGCCGTCGAGATCGCGCAGATCGGAGTGGGGAGGCATACCGCAAGCGATGGTAGCACGGCCCCGCGGCGCCCGCCGCTTTACGGCAGCAGGCCCTCTCCGCCCCACACGCCGAGCCGGCGGAAGCGCTCGCGCCGCAGCAGACGCCGCTCGCGCGGCGGCAGCTGTTCGAGCTCGGTCAGGGCCTCTCCGATCGCTTCGTGCACCCTGCGCGCCGCGCCCTCGGGGTTGACATGGGCGCCGCCGCGGGGCTCTTCGATCACGCGGTCGATGACGCCGAGCGGCAGGAGCTGTGACGCGGTCGGCCGCAGCGCCTCGGCGGCCTGCGGGGCGAACTCGGCGTCGCGCCACAGGATGGCCGCGCAGCCCTCGGGCGAGATCACAGAGTAGGTCGCGTTCTCCTGCATGAGGACACGATCGGCGACGGCGAGAGCGAGGGCTCCGCCCGAGCCGCCCTCGCCGATCAGCGTGGCGATCACCGGCACGCTCAGGCGGGCCATGGCCAGCATGGTGTCGGCGATGGCCCGCGCCTGGCCGCCCTCCTCGGCCGCGACGCCGGGATAGGCGCCCGGCGTGTCGACGAAGGTGAGCACGGCCAGGCGGTGGCGCTCGGCGAGCGCGAACAGCCGCTGCGCCTTGCGGTAGCCCTCGGGCTTGGCCATGCCGAAGCTGTGCCTGGTCTGCTCGTCGAGCGTGCGCCCCTTCTGGTGGCCGACGACGACCACGGCGCGACCGTCGAACCAGCCGAGGCCGCCGATCACGGCCCGGTCGTCGGCCCGCAGGCGGTCGCCCTTGAGCTCCTCGAAGCCCTCGATCAGGTAGCCGATGTACTCGCTCGTGCGCGGGCGGTCCTTGTTGCGCGCGATCTGGACGGTCAGCCAGGT
>DATIYD010000377.1:0-2453 GCA_035517975.1 Thermoleophilia bacterium
GCCCGGGCGATGCCGCGGGGCGCCTCGGCGATGCCGCGGAGCGCCGCCGCCGCCGCGTTCTCGCGCCGCGGGGACCAAGCCCTGTATACTGCCCGCTGGTCCTAACGACGACGAGCTGCGGGGGTCATCGCGTGAGCGGTACGAGCAAACAGGCCAAGGTCGGCGTGATCGGCGGCTCGGGCTTCTACGAGCTGCTCGACGACGCCCGCGAGGTCAAGCTCGACACCCCCTTCGGCGCCCCCAGCGACTCGTACTTCGTGGGCGATCTCGGCGGCGTGCCGACCGCCTTCCTGCCGCGTCACGCCCGCGGCCACCGCATCCTGCCCTCCGAGGTCAACTACCGCGCCAACATCTGGGGCATGAAGGCGCTCGGTGTCGAGCAGATCGTCTCGGCGAGCGCCGTCGGCAGCCTGCGCGAGGAGCTCAAGCCGCTCGACATCGTCGTGCCCGACCAGCTCTTCGACCGCACCAAGGCGCGTCCCAGCACGTTCTTCGGCGAGGGCGTCGTGGTGCACATGGGCTTCGCCGATCCCTTCTGCCCGCACGTCTCGGCAGCCATCGCCGCGGCCGGCCGCGAGGTCGGTGCGACGGTCCACGAGGGCGGGACCTACGTGTGCATCGAGGGCCCGCAGTTCTCGACCAGGGCCGAGTCGCACGCCTATCGCGCCTGGGGCATGGACGTCATCGGCATGACCAACCTGCAAGAGGCCAAGCTGGCTCGCGAGGCAGAGCTTTGCTACGCCACCATGGCCCTTGTGACCGACTACGACGTATGGTACGAAGGTGAAGAAGACGTGACGCTGGAGCAGGTGCTCTCCAACGTGCGGCGTAACGTCGAGACGGCGCAGGCGATCGTGCGGCGTGTCGTGCCGGCGCTCGACCTGCAGGCCGACTGCACCTGTCGCCACGCGGTCGAGTTCGCCATCAACACGCCGGCCGAGCTCATCCCGGCGGCGACCAAAGAAAAGCTCGATCTGCTGATCGGCAAGTACCTGCCGTAGAGGCAGGTACACGTGCCCGCCGCAATGGCGGGTGCCCGCGCCGGCCCCACGGGTGGCGCGAACCAGGAGAGAGGTGACTACGCCGCGCGGCGTCTCTTGCCGCGCGGCCCTGAGGGGCCCCACGCCAGGCACGACTCGGGCTGGCGGGGGGCGACTGACTGAAAGGAGTCGTGCGAGGTGGGTTCATTCGTTTCCGATAACGCGGTGCTGATCGCCGTGATCTGCGGCGCGATCGCCGTGATCTACGGCGTGCTGCTGATCCGCTGGCTGCTTGCGCTGCCGGCCGGCGACGCCAAGATGCAAGAGGTCGCGAGCGCCGTGCAAGAGGGCGCCAAGGCGTACCTCGGCCGCCAGTACCGCACCATCGCCATGGTCGGCGTGGTCGTGTTCGTCATCCTCGGCGTCGCCCTTGGCGCCAAGCAGGGCTGGGGCCTGGGCTGGGAGACGGCCGCCGGCTTCGTCGTCGGCGCCTGCCTGTCGGCCGCGGCCGGCTTCATCGGCATGATGGTCAGTGTGCGCGTCAACGTGCGCACCGCCGAGGCCGCCAAGAAGGGCCTCGGCCCGGCGCTCACCGTCGCCTTCCGCGGCGGTTCGGTCACCGGTCTGCTGGTCGTCGGTCTGGCGCTGCTCGGCGTCACCGTCTACTACTTCATCGGCAGCCACCTGTGGGCCGATCACGCCGTGCGCGCCCTCATCGGCCTGGGCTTCGGCGGCAGCCTCATCTCGGTCTTCGCCAGAGTCGGCGGCGGCATCTACACGAAGGCCGCCGACGTGGGGGCCGACCAGGTCGGCAAGGTCGAGGCCGGCATTCCCGAAGACGACCCGCGCAACCCGGCCGTGATCGCCGACAACGTCGGCGACAACGTGGGCGACTGCGCCGGCATGGCCGCCGACCTGTTCGAGACCTACGCCGTGACCGCGGTGGCCGCGATGCTGCTGGCCTACCTGTTCTGGCCGCACGTCGGCTCGGCCGTGATCACCTACCCGCTCGTGCTGGGCGGCGTCTCGATCATCGCGAGCGTCATCGGCACGTTCTTCGTGCGCCTCGGCGGCGGCTCCAACCCGAGCATCATGAACGCCCTCTACAAGGGCCTCTCGGTGGCGGCGGTCATCGCGATCATCGCCTTCTACCCGATCACCAACTGGATGCTGGGCGCCAGCAAGTATCGTCTCGCCGGCGTGCCGAGCGTGGGGCGGCTGTTCCTGTGCGCGGTCACCGGCATCATCGTGACCGCGCTCATCGTGGTCATCACCGAGTACTTCACGGCGACCCGCTACAACCCCGTGAAGAGCATCGCCAAGTCGAGCATCACCGGCCACGCCACCAACATCATCCAGGGCCTGGCCGTGTCGATGCAGTCCACGGCTCTGCCGGTGATCGTCATCGCGATGGGCATCCTGGCGAGCTTCGCGGCGGCCGGCGGCCTGAGCGCGGGTGGTGTGAACGGCGGC
>DATIYD010000378.1:0-2312 GCA_035517975.1 Thermoleophilia bacterium
GCCGGGGTCGACGACGAGGTCGTCGACCCCGGCGCCGCTCACTTGGGCCGAGAGCTCCATGAGGCCGTCGAGGCTGTCGGTGCGAATGACGAGCGGGCAGGCGTGCTTCTTGGCGAGCTGCGCCATGGCCTGCCAGTTGGCCGGCGTGGCCGCATGAACGAGCGGCCGCTCGGCGCCGGCCACGGCCAGCGCCCCCTCGATCGCGGCGGAGTCGTCGCTCTTCAGGGCCAGCGGCACGCCGGGACAGGCGCCGTGGACCGCCTCGACAGCCTTGACAAAGGTCGCGGGGTCGCCCGACCGGCTCTCGATCACGAGGCCGTCGAGCGTCAGCGTCATGCCGACGCGCTCCACCGAGTAGTCGGCTGAGAGAGTGGCGCGCTCGACGAGGTCGGCGTCGTCGTCGTGGAGGCGCACGAGCAGCGCCGCCTGGTGAACGAAGGTCTTCTCGTGACGGAACAGCACCGTCTCGTTGCCCACGGCAAAGGCGCGCTCGCCGGTGCCGACCGTGACGAGACGCATGGGTGGTGCGGCCGCGGCGTCCAGGGCGACCCGCGTGTCGTCGGTGACGTAGGGGCACTTGGCGAGCTCGGTGCCCTTCTGCGCAAGTTTCATGGCAAACGCCAGGCAGGTGGGAAAGTCGCACTCCTTGCAGTTGGTCTGCGGCAGGAGCTTGTAGATCTGAAGACCACTCAGCGCCATGTTGACCACAGCTCCTTTCAGACTGCCGGGGACGAGACGGCAATCGCCGCGGAGACGCCGTCGGTCATGAGCTCGTCGATCGCCCGCTTGACGCGGTCGATGGTGGCGGGGTGACGGAGCACGACGATGTCGGCGCCCGCTTGCAAGAGGGTCGCGGCGGTCGCGACCTCCCAGTTCACCGCCCTGGCGGCGAAGTCGCCCCATTCGGGTGGTACCCCGTCGGGCGTGCGCGACTCCTTCTGACGCCACGACTCCTCGCCGACGTTGCAGATCATGGGCTGCTGGGTCATGGCGTCGCCCGTGAGCGCCGCCAGGCGTAGCCGCTCCATCACCGAGTAGCTGTACTCGACACCATAGCCGAGCGCACCGGTCGTCGGGTCCACGAGGACGCGCTCAAGCGGCAGCCCCATGTCGCTGATGAGGATGTTGAGCTGCTTGGCGAGGTTGACGTCGATCGGGCTCTGGCCGACCACGACGTGACCGTTGCCGAGCGCCCCGGCGACGATCGTGCGGTAGTTCTTGTCCTCGCAGTTGGCCAGGCCGATGCGCTCGCCCTTGGTCGCCTCGGCGACCGCCACGAGCACCTCGTTGTCCTTGTCGGCCACGCCCGGGCCGTAGACGATGAGCGGCACCCCGACGGCGCTGAGCACGGCTTTGGTGACCGCGACGGCTTCGTCCGGTCCGCGGTCGCTCTGGTCGGGATGGCAGCCGCGGAGCTTGAGGGCGATCAGGTCGGCGCCGGCCGCGACCGCTTTCGCCGCCCACGCGGCGGGGTCGCGGGCGTCGTCGCCCCACGCCGTGAGCAGGAGGGGAGACCATTCCCCGGGGTACATGTCGACGATCTCGGCAGCGACCACCGGCTTGTGCGGCATCGCCCCCTCGAACTGCAGGAAGGGCAGCGTCGCCTCGCCCCCCACGGTGACCGTCGAGGTCCGCGTGCCGCCGTCGGCGCTCGCGCCCAGCGTCACCTCGCGGACGGTGCCCGACCACTTCTCCTTGGGGATCTCGATTGGTGCCATACCGTCGCTCCTTCTTCTTTAGAAGGGTTAGAGGAGAGGATCCATGGTGAGGGCCGGATGACCCTTCTCCTCGAGGAAGGGCAGCAACTCTTCGACCGTCGTTGCGACGTGCTCGTCGGCGATCTTGTCGAGCAGGTCGGGCACGCCCTCGCGCTTGCAGACCTCATGCAGCTCGGCGGCCATCGACTCCTTGAGGAAGGTGCTCATCCAGACGATCCGCCTGAAGCCGCCGTCGGCCGAGATGAACTTCTTGCTCGTCAGGTAGAACTTGCCCATGCCCATCATGCCGGGCGTCTGCATGCCACCGCCGGCCGTGCCGGCCAGGGTCGAGAAGGTCATGCCGCAGGGCGTCATGCTGGGATCCTCGCGGCTCACGAGCAGAAAGCCGTTGGCCTCGGGCACGAGCACCATGATGCACTCGAAGCAGCCGCAGGACGTCATGGGCGCCTCCATGATCGAGTAGAAGGTGACGCGCTCGACCGACTGGTTGGAGTGCTGGTAGATGAACTCGTTGGGTCCCGAGAACTCGCCCTGGACCGGGTCGATGCAGGTGCCCTTGGGCACCGGCTGGTTGGGGCCGGTCGGGTTGATCTC
>DATIYD010000379.1:0-6171 GCA_035517975.1 Thermoleophilia bacterium
CGCCGGGCTCGACGAAGGCGTGCTCGACCGCATCCATTCGCCGATCGGTCTGTCGATCGGCGCCGAGACGCCGGCCGAGCTGGCCGTCAGCATCGTCGCCGAGATGATCCAGGTGCGAGCGGCCAAGAGCGCCTGAGGCCGATGGCCTGCCTCGCCGCCATCGTGCTGGCCGCCGGACGCTCGTCGCGCATGGGCGAGCTCAAGCCGCTGCTGCCGCTGGGCGACGGCACGGTGCTGGGCCGCGCCGTGGGCGCGTTCCTCGAGGCCGGTGTGGCCGACGTGCGCGTCGTGGTCGGCTGGCGCGGCGCCGAGATCGCCGCCGCGGCCGCCGAGCTCGGTGTCCCGGTCGTCACCAACCCGGACTGGCGACGCGGCATGTTCTCGTCGGCGGCGACCGGGATCGCCTCGCTGGGCGCCGGCGTCGAGGCCTTCTTCCTGCTGCCGGCCGACTGCGCGCTCGTGCGGCCCGAGACGATCGGCCGCCTGGCCAGGGCGACCCTGCCGGCGACGGCGCCGGTGACCTATCCGCTTCGCGAGGGCCGCCGCGGTCACCCGCCGCTGATCGCGCGCGCCGCCCTGCCCGACCCCGACGACCTCGCAAGCGAGCCTCCCGAGGGGCTGCGCGGCCTGCTCGCCCGCCACGATGACGTCGCACGTGAGGTCCCGGTCGACGACCCGGGGGTGCTGATCGACCTCGACGACCCCGGCGACTACCGTCGCGCCTGCGACTACGTGGCCGACGAGACCATCCCGGGCGCCACGCGCTGCCTCGAGCTGCTGCGCGAGGCCGGCGCGCCGCCGGCCGTCGTGGCTCATTCGCGGGCCGTCGCCCGCGTCGCCGTGGCGCTGGCGGCGCGGCTGAACGAGCGCGAGCTGCACCTGGACGCGCGCCTCGTCGAGGCCGCCGGCCTGCTCCACGACATCGCCCGTTTGCAGCCGGATCACGCCCGGGCCGGCGCCGCGCTGCTGGGCGACCTCGGCTATCGCCGGGTCGCCGCCGTGACGGCTCACCATATGGACCTTCAGCCTGAAGTCGAAGGTGAGAGTGAGCTCGAAGGGCGTCCGTTCGCCTCGACTGGTCCAGCCACGGCGCGCGAGGAGCGGCACCTGCCCGGCGAGGCCGAGGTCCTCTACCTCGCCGACAAGCTCGTGGCCGGCACCGACGTGGTCTCCTTGCCAGAGAGGCTCGCGGCCCGTCTGCAAGGTCTGGCGGCCGAGCCCGGGGCGCAGGCGCGGGCCCGTGAGCGCCTGGGTCGCGCGGAGGAGTTCGCCCGGGTCGTCGAGGCGCTCATCGGCGAGCCTGCCGAGTCGGTCGCGCGCCGAGCGCTGACCGGAGCCGGCTAGCGCCGCTTCGGCGGTCGATCGAGCGGCACACCCTGGCGCCGCTTCTGTGAGAGATCGAGCCGACCAACTCCAGAGCGTCTCGCCATCGCCCAGGCCGCACGCTATACTGCGCTTGTTATAACGGAGCCACGGGGGCCGACCGAAGACGACGGACGCTGCGGGCACGGCCGCAAACGGCCCACGACCGCCATCTCACCCTTGGAGGGAACGCCATGACCCAGAGGCGCACCGTCCCGCTTGCCATCGCGCTCCTGGCACTGACAGCCCTTGTGGCGCTGGCCGGCTGCGGCTCTTCGGGCTCCGGCTCGTCCTCGGGTTCGAGTCCGGGTCCGGACAAGCTCACCGTCTTTGCCGCCGCCTCGCTCAACAAGGTCTTCCCGCAGATAGCCGCCGCCTTCGAAGCGACCCACGCCGGGGTGACGTTCACCTTCAACTTCGCCGGCACCGACACGCTCGCGACGCAGATCGAGCAGGGGGCGCCGGCCGACGTCTTCGCCGGCGCGAGCACGAAGTACGGCGACGAGCTCGCCGGCAAAGGCTTGATCGGCACCCCGCAGATCTTCGCCACCAACAAGCTCGTCCTCGTCGTGCCGGCCGCAAACCCCGCGAAGATCACCTCGCTTGCCGACCTGACCAGGCCCGGCGTGAAGCTCGTGGTCGGTGACCCGACGGTACCCATCGGCACCTACACGCGGAAGGTCCTCGGCAATCTGGACACGACCTACGGCGCCGGCTATGCGACCGAGGTCCTGAAGAACGTGGTCTCTGAGGAGCTCGACGTGACCTCGATCGCGACCAGCGTCGCCCTGAGCAACGCCGACGCCGGCTTCGTCTACGTGACCGACGCGCTGAGCGCCGGCGACAAGATCAGGACCATCGAGCTGCCGCCCGCGGCACAGGCGGTCGCCAGCTATCCCATCGCCGTGGTGAAGGCTTCCGGGAGCGCCACGACTGCCCAGCAGTTCGCGACCTTCGTGCTGGGCGATCAGGCTCAGGCTCTCCTGAAGGCCGCCGGGTTTGGGCCGCCGCCGCCGTGAACGTCGAGACAGAGAAACGAGGGGTCGCCGTGCAGGAGACCGGGTCCACCGACCTGCGCGGCGGCCTGATCGGAGACGGGTCGCCGCTCGACGAGCCGTCGGCTCGCGGATCGGGTCGCGGGCGCCGGTCGACCGCCGCCGGGCGCCCTGGGGCGAGGGGCCGCCGGCGCTCCGGCAACCGTGCCCCGTTCGGGTTCGTGCCGCTGGCCGTTCTCGGCATCGTCTTCCTGGCCCTGCCGGTCGTCGGGATGATCCTGCGCGCCCCCTGGCGCGAGCTCCCGGCCGACCTCACCGACCCAGGCGTGCTCACCGCGCTCCGGCTTTCGCTGGTCTGCTCGGTCAGTGCGGTCGCGGTGTCGTGCCTGATCGGCGTACCGCTCGCCTGGCTGCTGGCCCGCGTCTCGTTTCCCGGCCGCACGGTCGCCCGGGCGCTCGTCGTGCTGCCTATGGTGCTGCCGCCCGTGGTCGGAGGCGTCGCGTTGCTGCTGGCCTTCGGCCGCAATGGTCTTGCCGGCCAGTGGCTCGACCGCGCCTTCGGCATCACCCTGCCGTTCACGACGACAGGTGCGGTCATGGCCGAGACATTCGTAGCCATGCCGTTCCTGGTCGTCACGGTCGAAGCCGGCTTGCGTTCGCTGGGGCAACGGTATGAGGATGCGGCGTCGACACTGGGCGCCGGGCGGTGGTCGACGTTCCGGCGCGTCACGCTCCCGCTGATCGCACCCTCACTCGGCGCCGGCGCCGCCCTGTGCTGGGCGCGCGCACTCGGCGAGTTCGGCGCGACCATCACGTTCGCCGGCAACATGCCGGGCCGCACCCAAACCATGCCGCTGGCCGTCTACGTCGCCCTGCAGAACAACGTGGGGGGCGCCATCGCGCTCAGTCTGGTCTTGCTCGTCGTCTCGCTCACCCTGCTGATCGCCTTGCGCGGTCACTGGTTCGGCAGCCGGTGAGCCGGGTCGGCATGCGGGTCGGGGTGATGGCCGGATGAGCCTGCGGGCCGAGATCGGTCTGCGTATGGGTGAACTCGGCCTCGAGGCCCGGTTGTCGGCGGAGAGCGGCGAGGTGGTCGGCCTGCTCGGACCCAACGCGGCGGGCAAGACCACGCTGCTGCGGGCCCTGGCGGGGTTGACCCCTCTCGATCGCGGGCGAGTGGTGCTCGACGGCGAGCTGCTCGAAGACGCCGCTGCCGGGACGAGGGTGCCCCCCGATCGCCGGCGTATCGGGATCGTGTTTCAGGACTACCGCCTGTTCCCCCATCTGTCGGCACTCGACAACGTCGCTTTCGGCCTTCGGGCGCGCGGCATGTCCCGTCGCGAGTCGCGCGACAGGGCCGTGGAGTGGCTGACGCGATTCGGACTGGCGGACCAGGCGCACGTTCGGCCGCGGGCCCTCTCGGGCGGCCAGGCGCAGCGCGTAGGGTTGGCGCGCGCCCTGGTCATCGAACCCCGGCTGCTGCTTCTGGACGAGCCGCTGGCCGCACTCGATGCCGGCGCCAGGGTCGAGCTGCGCCGCGAGCTGCGCCGGCATCTCTCGACCTTCGCAGGGACGTGCCTGCTGGTGACTCACGACCCGCTCGAGGCGATGACGCTGGCCGAGCAACTCGTCGTCCTGGAGGACGGTCGCCTGACGCAGAGCGGCACCCCGGATCAGGTCCGCGCACATCCGCGGTCGCGGTACGTCGCCGAGCTCGTCGGCCTCAACCTGTTTCGCGGTACGGCCACGGACGGGGTCGTCGTGCTGGCCAATGGCAGCGAGCTCGTCCTGGCCGACCACGACGTCGGATCGCCCGAGGTGTTCGCCGTCATCCACCCACGGGCCGTCGCCCTCTACCGTGCGCGGCCGGAAGGCTCTCCTCGCAACGTCTGGCCCGGCACGGCCGAGGGGCTGGAGGTCCTCGGCGACCGCGTGAGGGTGCGGATCGAGGGACCCGTTCCCCTGGTGGCCGAGGTCACGCCGGCGGCAGTGGCCGCCCTGCGCCTCGACGACGGCGGCCCGGTCTGGGCGTCGGTGAAGGCGACCGAAGTGGTCGCCTACCCCGCCTGAGGGCAACCTGCGGACCCCTCCAGCGTCGCCCGATCGGTGCGTTATACTTTTAGAAGGAGAGCGATGGTGCGGGTCTCGGGGCCCGGATATGCGCGGAGAGCCGGTCGCGCCGGCGAAGCAGGCATCACGGAGGGAGCTCGATCGCGGTGGCGTGGCGGCAGGGCGAGCGTGGACGTCTCGTGACGCGCGGTAGCGGCGCGGCGCTGCTGCTGTGCGCCGCAGTGGCGGTCGTGGCCTTGACGTGGCCGCTCGGGACGGCCGCCGCGGCGACCCAGACCTGGACGTACGTCCAGGGAGTCGGAGGGTACCCGTTCGAGCTCGAGCCGGGGACCGACGGGGCATTCGGCACCGGCCTGACGGTGGTCGACGGCGCCGGCGGCCAGACCGTCCGATTCCAGCTCGGCGCGGCCGATGTACAGAGCGTTGCGCCCGCCGCCCAGGTGACCGACACGGCCTCGACGCTGCCGTTCGACATACTCCTGTCCGGCATCTCCGGCGTCAGGAAGACCTACTTCGACCTTGGCGGGACGCTCGACCTGGGAGGCAACAGCGCCGTCAAGGTGTCGCTCTCCTACAGCGTCGGCGACGGCACGAGCCCCGTGCAGACGTGGCAGCTCGCGGGACCTCCCGCCGACGAGACGCTGAACGGGACGTTCGACTTCGCGCTCTCCGGTGACCCGGTCGGCAAGACGATCGCCTACCAGGTCACGATCACGGCCCCGGCCGTCGTCATGACCACGCCGGTGGTCATCAGCGACATCACGATCAGCTACGGCGCGTACGCTGCGCCCAAGCCCAAGCCCAAGCCCAAGCCCTCGACCAGGCCCTCGACCAGACCCTCACGCAGGCCCACGGCTACCGCCAAGCCCAGCGACGCCGGCGGGTCGGGCGGCCAGGGGAGCGACACAGGCGCCGGCGCCACGCACACCGGCAACGGCGCCGGCACCGGCGCGGGCAACGGCAGCGGCGCCGGCAACGTTTCGGGCGGCGCCGCGCACACGTCGCCGGCGAGCAGTCGGCCCGCTCAGGCGCGTGCGACCACCACTGTCGCTCTGCCCCCATCGTCCACCACGGGACCGAGCGCCAGCGTGAGCGGCTACGCGCTTGCGCCGTCACGTGTCGCGGCGCCGGCCTCGACGATCGAAGGCAACGCCGTTCGCACGAGCGGGGGGCACGCGCCGGGGACGGGCGCGGATACGTCGAACGACCTCGCCTACGTGGTTCTCGGCGCGCTGGCGATCCTGGCCATCGCGCTTCCCTGGCCGCTTGCGTCGCGCCGCCTGCGCGCCCTGGCCGCCTTCGATCACGACCCCCTGGCAGCCCCGCGTCAGGCCGAGGAGTGGCTCGTGGAGCGCTCGCCGGATTGACAGACCGTTATACTTTGTGTTGGATAACGCCAGGTCGGGCTCTGCTCGACAGGCGTAGCTCACAGGCGGCCATGACCGCCGGGGCGCGAGGGAACGGGCGGCTTGCCCGTCAGGAGGGGTAACTCATGAAGCGCAGGATTTCCGTAGGCATCATCGCTGCCCTGGTGGCGCTGGTGATGGCGGCGCCAGCCTTCGGCGCCGTTCAGACACAGGCCGTCGCGGCCACGGCGCAGCCCAGGTTCATCGTCTTCGCCGCCGCCTCGCTCAATCACGTGTTCCCGGCGATGGTCAAGCCGTTCAAGAAGGCTTATCCGCAGTACAGGAACTCCAGGTTCGTGTTCAACTTCAACGGCACCGACGTGCTCCAGACGCAGCTC
>DATIYD010000380.1:0-18006 GCA_035517975.1 Thermoleophilia bacterium
CCGGGGTCGACGACCTCGTCGTCGACCCCGGCGCCGCTGGTCTTTGCGACGGCGTGGCGCTGGCCACGCTGCTGCGGCGTCTCGCCCTCAAGAAGAACGTTCGGGCGCTCGGTTACCCCGTCCTCGCCTTCGCCGGCCGCAACTCCATCGACGACGAAGCCTTCGCGGCCGCTACGGCGATCGCCAAGTACGCCTCGATCGTGGTGCTCGATCACGCCGACCGGGCGCTCTTCTACCCACTCATCACGCTGCGCCAGAACATCTACACCGACCCCCAGAAGCCGATCCAGGTGGAGCCTAAGCTGTATCAGGTCGGCACACCCGGCGCCGACAGTCCGCTGCTCATCACGACCAACTTCTCGCTGACCTACTTCAGCGTGTCGGGCGAGGTCGAGGCGAGCGGCAAGGCATGCTGGCTGCTCGTGGCCGACGCCGATGGTCAGTCGGTGCTCACGAGCTGGGCCGCGGGCAAGTTCGACGCGCTCAGGATCGCCAAGACGGTCAAGGACTCGGCCGTCGAGCAGCAGCTCACGCACCGCAAGCTGGTGATCCCGGGCCACGTCGCGAGCCTGTCGGGTGAATGCGAAGAAGAGCTGCCGGGCTGGCAGATCATGGTCGGGCCGCGCGACGCGGTCGACATCCCGAGCTACCTGAAGACCGTGTGGAGCGCGTCGTGAACGGCGGCGCGGTTTGACGCGCGGAGCTCATGTATCTGAAGTGAAGGCTGGTCATGTCGCTCCTGGTTGAGTTCGAGCCTGCTGGCGTGGTGGCCCTGGCCGAGCAGGGCGCAAACCTGCTCGACGTAGCCGCCGAAGCGGGGGTGCACATCGACGCCCCCTGTGGCGGTCAGGGCCGCTGTGGCCGCTGCAAGGTTCGTCTGGAGGAGGGCGACGACCACGGCCCGCTGCGCACCCGCAGCAACGCCCGGCTGACGCACGAGGACCAGGCCAAGGGCTTCGCGCTCTGCTGCCAGACGTTCGTCGAGGCGCCCAGAGACGTCCGGGGCCGCGACGAGCGGCGGGTCACCGTGGTCGTGCCCCGGCCATATAAGAAACGGCTGCGCCGGCTCGGGCACAACGAGGCCAGGCCCGAGATCTTGCGGTTCTACGGCGAATGGAAGAAGGAGCCCCCCATCCGCACAGAGACGCTCGAGATCGAGCCGCCGTCGCTCGTCGATAACACGAGCGATCTCGACCGCCTGACCCGAGAGCTCGCCCGGCAATACCGGGTCCCGGCGGTCAGGGTGCCCATCGAGGTCGTGAGGCAGCTCGGCCACACACTGCGCGAGGCCGGCTGGAAGGTCGCCGTGACGATCGAGACCGCCGAGTTCGACCGCGACCGGCGGCTTTCGCCCCGCGTCGTCTCGGTCGCCCCGGCGCATCCTGCGCGCGGCGCTTACGGCATAGCGATCGACGTGGGCACGACGAGCGTCGTCGCTTATCTCGTGCAGCTCAGGTCGGGCAAGGTGGTGGACTCGGCGGGCGCCTACAACGCCCAGATCGCCTGCGGCGACGACGTGATCAGCCGCATCGTGTACGCGCAGCGCGGGCACGGGCTCGGTCGCCTGCAGCAACTCGTGGTCGGCACCATCGGCGAGTTGATCGACGAGCTCGTCGCGCGCAGCGCGATCGAGCCGACCGACATCCACGAGGTCACCATCGCCGGCAACACGGTGATGACCCACCTCCTGCTCGCGATCGACCCCAGCTATCTGCGTGAGGAGCCCTACATCCCGACGCTCACGACGATGCCGCCGCTCCTGGCCGGACAGCTCGGCCTGAAGGTCGACCCCCAGGCCCAGGCGTTCGTCATGCCGGCCATCGGCAGCTACGTGGGCGGCGACATCGCCGCCGGGGTGCTGTCGAGCGGCATGTTCACGAGCGACAAGCTCACCCTGTTCATGGACGTCGGCACCAACGGCGAGATCGTGCTGGGCAACCGGGAGTGGCTGATCTGCTGCGCCTGCTCTGCCGGTCCCGCCTTCGAGGGCGCCGGCGTGACCTGTGGGATGCGAGCCACGAGCGGGGCGATCGAGGACATCTGGATCGACGGCGGCACGTTCGAGCCGACGTTTCGCACGATCGACGACGCCGCGCCGCAGGGCCTCTGCGGGAGCGGCCTGATCGACCTGCTCGCCGAGCTCTTCGTGACCGGCGCGCTGCTCAAGGGCGGGCGGTTCGCCCACGACCTGGACACGCCGCGCGTCAGAGAGGGAGAGCACGGCCTCGAGTACGTGGTCGCCTGGAGGGCCGAGACGGAGAGCGGCCGCGACATCGTCTTGACCGAGACCGACGTCGACAGCCTGTTGCGGGCCAAAGCCGCCATGTATGCGGGCTTCTCGGTCCTCTGCCGCAGCGTCGGCATCGACATCGCCGACGTCGAGCAGTTCCTGATCGGCGGCGCGTTCGGGCAGTTCATCAACGTCGAGAAGGCCGTGCAGATCGGCCTACTGCCCGATCTGCCCCTCGAGCGTTTCCGGTTCCTGGGCAACACGAGCGCCTTGGGCGCCTACATCGCGTTGCTCGTTGTTGATGCGCGCCGCCAGGTCCGCGACATCGCGGCCCGGATGACCTATCTCGAACTCTCGGCCGACAACTCGTTCATGGACGAGTACACCTCGGCGCTGTTCCTGCCGCACACCGATCTTGACGCTTTCCCGTCGGTGCGCGCACTGCTCGCGCGTGATCGGGAACCCAACGAGCCCGGTTCGGCCGCCGCCGACGACCCGGCAGCCGCCGACCCGCCCGTCGACGCCCCCGCTACCGACGACCACGACGAGGCGACGACGTTCCAGACCCTTGACGCCCGCGGCGCCGGCCCCTCCGCCGACGTGCGGCCGACATGGCAACCTCTGGCGAAACGAGGAGAAGCGACATGACGGTGACGATCGCCATCGCGGGAAAGGGCGGTACCGGCAAGACCACGCTCGCCGGGCTGCTCATCAAGCTCCTCAAGGAGGAGGGTCGAGGGCCGATCCTGGCCATCGACGCCGACCCCGCGAGCAACCTGAACACAGTGCTCGGGCTGCCGCTCGAACGAACGGTCGGCGACATTCGCGAGGACACGAGCGACAAGGCGCGCGAGGGGCGCCTCGAGCCGGGTATCGCCAAGCAGGA
The DNA here is from genome assembly GCA_035517975.1 of Thermoleophilia bacterium. GTDB lineage: Bacteria > Actinomycetota > Thermoleophilia > UBA2241 > UBA2241 > Bog-752. The sequence continues at coordinate 3,117 of DATIYD010000380.1, forward strand.
CCTGCTCGACTACGAGATCAATGCCAGCATCGTCGAGAGTGAGGGCGTCGATCTCCTCGCGATGGGGCGGCCCGAGGGTCCGGGCTGCTACTGCGCTGCCAACAACATGCTGCGCACCATCGTCGACCGCATCTCCTCTGCCTACGACATCGTGGTCATCGACAACGAAGCAGGGCTCGAGCATCTGAGCCGGCGCACGACGCGCGACGTCGACGTGCTGCTGCTGGTGAGCGACCCGTCGGTCCGGGGGCTGACGACCGCCGGGCGCGTCGTCGACCTGATCGACGAGCTCAAGACCCAGGTCGGCGCGCACTATCTCATCATCAACCGCGCCACGGGCCCGGTCACGCCCGAGCTCGAGCGGACCGTGCGCGAACGCGGCCTGAACCTGTTCGCCACGTTCTCGTCCGACGAGACCATCGCCCGGCTCGACGCGGAGGGCAAACCGGTGGTCGAGGCGCCACTGGACAACGAGGTGTACGAGGGCCTCCGGCCGCTCGTCGATCGGATTCTCCCCCGGACGCGAAAGGAGGCCCTCAGTGCTGGTCATCGGTGAGAACATCCACATCATCTCGCCGCGTGTGAAGCAGGCTGTCGAGGCGCGCGACGCCGCGTACATCCAGCAGCTCGCGATGCAACAGGTCGAGGCCGGCGCCGGCATGCTCGACCTCAATATCGGTCCGCAGCGCAAGCTCGGCCATGAGGTGATGCCCTGGATCGTCCAAGCGGTGCAGGACGTCTGCGACGTGCCGCTGTCGCTCGACACCACCAACCTGGCTGCCATGGAGGCGGGCCTGAAGGTGTGTCGTGACCAGGCCATGCTCAACTCGGCGTCGGCCGATCCGGAACGTCTCGATGCGGTCATGGAGCTGGCTGCCCGGTACGGCGCCCGGGTGATCGCCCTGACGATGGGGGTCGAAGGTATCCCGACGACCTCCGACGGGCGCGTCGCGATCGCCATGGAATCGCTGCTGCCGGCGGCCGAGGCCGCCGGCGTCCCCGTCGAGGACGTCTTCCTCGATCCGCTGGTGCTCACTGTCACCTGCAACCAGGACGTCGCTCAGGCGTCGGTCGAGGCGATCCGTATGTTCAAGATGGTGAGCGACCCGCCGCCGACCACCACGGTCGGCCTCTCCAACATCTCGAACGGCTGTCCCGCCGAGACGCGGCCGCTCATCAACCGCACGTTCCTCGTGATGCTCATGGCGGCGGGGCTCGACAGCGCCATCGCCGACCCATTCGACGCGGCGCAGATGGAGTGGATCCGCATCGTCGAGGGCCGCGACGTCTCGACTCCCGTCGGGCGCCTGGTACTGGCCCTCCACGACGCGACAGCGGCCATGGACGACCTCGACGAGGACCTGGTCGATGCGGCCGACGACGACCAGGTCGCCATCCTGAAGACCTATCGCATGCTGCACAACCGGGTCCTGTACGCCGACTCGTATCTGCGCTTCTAGGGCGTCGAGGGCCGTGAGGGGGAGAGCGTGAGCACGAGCGGACATCCGGGTGGCACCGCCGGGGGACGACCGACGTCCACGGCACCGATCGCGGGCGGCTTGGCCTCGCCGCCGGGAGCGCTGGCGCGCCGGCTCGCCTACGAAGAGCTGTACGAGCGCTCGCTCGACGATCCCGACGCGTTCTGGAGCGAGCGCGCGGCCGCCGCGCTGGACTGGGACGAGCCCTGGGAGCGGGTCGTCGAGTGCGACTTCGCCCCGGCTTCTGCGAACGCCACGTACGCTGCCTGGTTCTCGGGCGGCAAGCTGAACGCCGCCCGCAACTGCATCGACCGGCACGTCGAGGCCGGTCGCGGGGCGCGTCGCGCCCTCATCTTCGTGGGTGTCGGAGGCGCCGTCGAGACCTTCACCTACGCCGAGCTGCTCGAGGCCACCACGCGCTTTGCCAACGTGCTGAAGGACCGGGGCGTAGCGGCGGGCGACAGGGTCGTCTTGTATCTGCCGATGATTCCCGAGCTGCCCATCGCGATGCTCGCCTGCGCGCGGATCGGCGCGGTCCACGCCGTGGTGTTCGCGGGATTCTCGGGCAAGGCGCTGCGCGCCCGTATCGATGCCTGGGGAGCCCGCGTCGTCGTGACGTCGCAGGCCGGTTGGCGGGGCGGCCCGCCGCCGGGCCTCAAGGGCGAGGTCGATCGCGCGCTCGAAGGGGGGTCGCCGGTCGAGACCGTCGTCGTGGTCGCCCAACGTGGCGCCGCGGGCGACGGACACGCCGGGCCCGTGCCGGCTCGCGACGCCGGTCGACACGCTGCGCTCGAGGCGGGTCGCGACATCTGGTGGCACGAAGCCGTCGCTGCACCCGGCATGGAGGCGCCCTGTGCCTGCGAGGCGCTCGATGCCACAGCGCCGCTGTTCGTCCTGTCGACGTCGGGATCGGCCGGAGCGCCCAAGGGCGTCGCGCACGCGATCGGCGGTTACCTGCTGTACGCCGCCGAGACGTTTCGTCACCTGTTTGCGCCCACCGATGAGGACGTGCACTTCTGCGCCGCCGACGTTGGCTGGATCACAGGCCACACCTATCTCGTCTACGGCCCGCTGGCCGTCGGCGCCGTGACGCTGCTCTACGAAGGCGCGACCGGGCCGCCGGCACCCGACCGCCTGGCACAGGTCATCGCTTCGCAGGGCGTGACGACCCTGTACACCACGCCGGCCGTGGTGCACGCGTTCATGGCGGCCGGCGACGACTGGGCGGCGGCGCATCGGCTGCCGCAGGTCAGGACCCTTGCGACCGTGGGCGACCCCTTGAGTCCCGAAGCGTGGCGCTGGTGTCGCACCCATTTCGGATCGACATGCCCAGTGCTCGACACGTGGTGGCAGACCGAGACCGGGGGCATCCTGCTCGCGCCGTGGCCGGGCGAGACAGGCGAGCCGGACGCCGGCTCACGACCGTTCCTGGGGGTGACCCCGGTCGTGCTGCGCAACGACGGCCGGCCGGCCGTCGCGCTGGAGCCCGGCAGCCTCTGCCTGACGCAGCCGTGGCCGGGCATGATGTCGGGTATCTGGTGTGACCCCGACAACGTGGCGCGCTTTCGCGCCTCGTACTTCTCGCGCTTCCCCGGCCTCTACTACACCGGCGACCAGGCCTTCGTCGACGACGACGGGCGTTTCCACATCGGCGGGTCGTCCGACGACGACGTGTGGGTGCTGGGCGAACGCCTGAGCAGCGTCGAGATCGAGCGCGCCCTGCTTTCCGATGCGCGGGTCGTCGAGGCCGCGGTCGTCGGATACCCCGAGCCGGCCACAGGTGAGGGCGTCTGCTGCTACGTCGTCCTGCGCGACGACGTCGAGCCGAGTGACACCCTGCGCGACAAGTTGGGAAGGCGCATCGGCGAGGTGATCGGCCCCTTCGCCGTCCCCGACAGAATGCACTTTGTCGCGGCTCTGCCGCGCACACGCTCGGGCAAGATGATACGGCGCATCCTGCGCAAGATCGCCGAAGGGGATCCCGCCGACCTGGGCGACACGACCATGCTCGCTGATCCAAGCGTCGTGACCGATCTGGTCGACGAGACGCGACCGCAGGCTACGCAGGCGGAGGCGGGACGATGAGCACTCACAAGATGGAGAGACTGTTCGACCCCAAGAGCGTGGCCGTGATCGGCGCCTCCAACAAGAAGGGCTCCGTCGGCTACATTCTCATCCACAACCTGATCGCGGCCGAGTACGGCGGCGTCATCTACCCGGTGAACCCGACCGCGCGGGCGGTGCAGGGCATCCACGCCTTTGCCACCATCTCCCAGGTGCCTCGCAAGGTCGACCTCGCGATCATCGCGGTGCCGGCAACCGGCGTGCCGGGGGTGGTGCGCGAATGCGGCGAGGCCGGCGTGGGCGCCTGCGTGATCGTCTCGGCCGGCTTCAAAGAGATGGGCGCCGAGGGCAGACGTCGAGAGAACGAGATCATCACCATCGCGCAGTCCTACGACCTGCGGGTCCTCGGACCGAACTGCCTCGGCTACCTGCGGCCGGGCAAGAACGTAAATGCGGCCTTCGCCCACGTCATGCCAGAGAAGGGCCGTATCGCCTTCATCAGCCAGTCGGGCGCCCTCGGCGCAGCCGTCCTCGAATGGGCGATCGCCAATCACGTCGGCTTCTCGGCCTTCGTCTCGGTCGGCTCCATGTGCGACGTCGACTTCGGCGACCTGATCGACTACTTCGGCGCCGACCCGCAGACCAACTCGATCATCCTCTACATCGAGTCGATCACCGACACCCGCAAGTTCATGAGCGCGGCGCGCCACTTCGCCAAGACCAAGCCGATCATCGTGATCAAGACGGGCCACACACCGCGCGCCGCCATGGCGGCGTCGTGGCACACGGGCGCCGCCGCCGGAGACGATCGACTTTACAGTGCCGCCTTCCGTCGGGCCGGCATCGTGCGGGTCGACGAGATCGAGGACCTGTTCGACGCAAGCGAGGCGCTCTCTCGCGTCTCGAGCCCGCGTGGACCGCGTCTGGGCATCGTCACAAACGCCGGCGGGCCCGCCGTCATGGCGACCGACCGGCTGCTCGCCCTGGGCGGCGAGCTGGCCGAGCTCAGTCCCGAGACCGACGCCAAGCTACGTGACTGCCTGCCCTCGTTCGCCGCCCGCGGCAACCCCGTCGATCTCGGCGGCGACGCCGACGAGGGCCGCTACGCCGCCGCCGCCGCCGCGCTCATGGACGACCCGAACGTCGACGGCGTTCTGGCCATTCTGACGCCGCAGGCCATGACGCACCCCGCCGAGACCGGCCAGGCCCTGCTCGAAGTCAGCCGACGCCACGCCAAGAAGCCGCTGCTCACCTCGTTCATGGGCCTGATCAGCTCGGCGACGGCAGTCGAGTTCCTCCGGGTCAACAACATCCCCACGTTCGAGACTCCGGACGACGCCGTGCGCGCCTACATGTACATGTGCCAGTACACGCGGAACCTGCAGCTTCTGTACGAAACGCCGAAAGACATCCTGCCCGACTTCCAGCCCGACAGGGCCAAGGTCAAGGGCATCTTCAACGAGATCGCCCGCTCGGGCGGCTCCAAGCTCACCGAGGTCGAAGCCCGTCAGGTCCTCGAGGCCTATCGCATCCCCACCGTCAAGGCGCTGGTCGCCTCGACCCCGGAGGAGGCGGTCACGCTGGCCGAGCGGCTCGGCTTCCCGGTCGCCTTGAAGATCCTTACGCGGGATCCGAGGCACAAGGCAGACTGTGGCGGCGTCGCCTTGAACATCCGATCCGGCGCAGAGGTCGCCAAGCAGTACGAGGCGATCCAAGAGCGCGCCCGGTCGACCGCCCCGGATATCGAGATCCTCGGGGTCGTCGTGGAACAGATGTCGCCGCGCGACGGCTATGAGATGGCGATCGGGGCGCGGCGTGACGCCACGTTCGGGCCGACCATGGTCTTCGGCGTCGGCGGCGCGGGTCTTGAGGTCTACGGAGATGTCGCGCTCGACTTTCCGCCGTTGAACGAGACGCTGGCGCGCGCCATGATCCGGGACACCAAGGTCTCCCGGCTTCTCGAAGGCAGGGGCGGCGGTACGGCGGTCGACATGGTCGCGCTCGAGCAGGCCCTCGAGAAGTTCAGCTATCTCCTGGTCGACTTCCCGGAGATCCGGGACATCGACGTCGGTCCCGTGTACGTCCGGCCCGATGGACTCACGGTGCTCGGGGCGAGCATCACGATCGACCCCGCCGACGTGCACAAGATCACGTCCCCCGACTCGCATCTCATCATCTCGATGTACCCGAGCAAGTACGAGTGGGTGCACGCGATCGACGGTCAGGACGACCCCATCACCCTGCGGCCGATCCGCCCCGAGGATGAGCCGCTCTGGGGCGAAATGATCGCCTCCCTTTCCGAGGCGACGGCGGAGTACCGCTTCTTCGGGCCCGTGAAGCACATCACCAAATCCATGATGGTGCGCTACTGCCATATCGACTACGACCGCGAGATTGCCATCGTCGCGATACAGGGTGGCAAGAAGAAACGCAAGATGCTCGGCGTGGCGCGGCTGGCCAAGGAGGCCGGCAGGCCAGACGAGGGCGAGTTTGCCATCGTCGTGCGCGACGACTCCCAGGGACTGGGCATCGGCAAGCAGCTCATGGACGCGTTGACCTTCGCCGCGCGCGACATGCACATCCGTGAGATCCGGGGCGACGTACTCGCCGCGAACGCACCGATGCTGCGCTTCGCGGAGTCTCTCGGCTTCGAGATAAGGGGCTCGGACGACCCCGAGATCCGCAAGGTCGTGCTCACCGTCTGGCGGGGCGGCCATGTGTCTCACGTGGCCTGACGCCCGACCGGATTCGACAAGGGGAGGAGCCATGGACCAGGTGCAGCAGTCGGTCCACCGCCTGCTGTCCGAGCTGTGCGCCGACATGAGCTGCGGCACCAGGAACCTCGAGCGGGCGGCCCACGAGGCGCATCGCGCGATCCTCGAGTGGAGGCGCCTGAAGGACGTGAGCGAGGAGCTGCGGGCGGCGAGCGCCAACCAGGAGCGCAAGCTGTAGGAACCCGCGACCCGCGCCGGCTGCGCCGGCAGGACTCTAAGGCCCACGACCGGCGCCGCCGGAGAGAGTAGTCAGGTGAGGAGCCACGTGACGCTGTATACGAACCCGAGGTTCCAGAAGGCGATCGAGAAGGCCGTCGAAGACTGGGCGGTGGCCGACCCGGCGCGCTGCGCCGAGCTGGCCGGCTGTGCTACGACTCCTGAGGGCGTGCTCGTGCCATTCTTCGGCACGCGCTACCTCGTCTCGCATCCGGGCGGAAGCGTCGTGACGGCGCCCTCCGTGGGCGGTGACTCCGAGGGCCCGAACCCGGGAGCCGAGGGCGCGACTGGCCAGGGTAAAACCGCGCACGTGTCGATCGCCATCCTGCTGTTGCATTACCTGCTCACCGCCGACGCAGCGCCCGAGGCCGGCCGCTGGGCGACCTTCCGTGAGCTTCCAGATGGCCTGTTCTACGCAAAGGCATTCGCCGCCCACGCGGAGGCGCCGCTGGCCGCGATCGTGGCCGGGAGCGAAGGCAACGACGAGGTCAACGGGCGGATCCGCCGGTTTCGCGAGAGCGGCGTGAAGCTCGGCGGCGCCGACCTCGACTTGGCCGACGCCGCGCTGCGCTTGCAGGCGCTGCCGCGTGTGCCGGTCGCGGTGTTGCTGTGGAAGGGCGACGACGAGTTCCCGGGTCAGGCCAGGATCCTGTTCGACGGGAGCGCGCATCACTACCTGGCGACCGAGGATCTCGCCGGCATGGGGGACTGGCTCGCGCACCAGCTCGCGCACGGTGGCTAGGCCGACGTCCCACCTTTTCGGCATGCCGAGGCAAACGACGCTGGCTATGCAGGAGGACCCAAGGAGGTCATGAGGGAGATGGCTCAGGAACTTGCCGACACGGACGCCATCGTAGACAGGTTCGGCCGCGACAGGTCCAACCTGATCCAGATACTCCTCGAGATCCAGCGTCGCAACCGCTGGCTTTCGGCGGACGATCTCACCTGCGTGAGCCGCGAGCTCGACGTACCTCTGGCTCAGATCTACCACGTGGCCACGTTCTACAAGGCCTTCAGCCTCGTGCCCAAGGGGCGCCACTCGATCTCGGTGTGCCTCGGCACGGCGTGCCACGTGCGCGGCGCCCCCCGCCTGCTCGACAGGGTGGTCGAGACGTTCAAGGTGCGACCGGGCGGGACGTCCGCCGACATGCGCTTCAGTCTCGACACGGTGAACTGCCTCGGCTGCTGCGCCCTGGGGCCGGTCATGGTCGTCGACGGCCAGTACTACAGCAATTCTTCGAAGGAAGAGCTCGAGCGGCTAGCTGCCGTCGACTAGCAGAGCAGCGGGAAGGAGCCTGGCGTGCCCAGACTGAACTCAATCGCCGATCTCGAGAGGCACAGGAGCGAGCTTCTGGCCGCTCACGATGCCGACAAGCCCCGCGTCACCATCTGCTCCGGCACCGGCTGCCACGCCTTGCGCAGCGACAAGGTGCACGAAGCCTTCGTCGATGAGCTCACGCTCGGTGGGCTCGACGGCCGCGTCGACTTGCTGCGGACGGGGTGTCACGGGTTTTGCGAGCGGGGCACCATCGTCACGATCTTGCCCCAGGAGGTGACCTACCTCCAAGTCAAGCCAGAGGACGTCGCTGAGATCGTGGCTCGAACGGTCCTGCGGGGCGAGGTCATCGACCGGCTGCTCTACCGGGACGGCGACGGCGAGGGGATCTCGCGCGAGGACGATATCCCCTTCTACAGGCACCAGACCCCCTTCGTCTTCGGCCTGAACCGCTTCATCGACCCGAACGAGATCGACACATACATCGTCCAAGGGGGCTACGCGGCGCTGGCAAAGGCGCTCGATCAGATGTCTCCGCAGCAGGTGCTCGACGAGGTCAAGGCGGCCAACCTGAGAGGCAGGGGCGGCGGCGGCTTCCCCGCCGGCCTGAAGTGGCAGACGACGAGAGACGCCCCGAGCGACGTCAAGTACGTCGTCGTGAACGCGGACGAGGGCGATCCGGGCGCTTACATGGACAGGAGCCTGCTCGAGGGCAATCCTCACCGCGTCCTGGAGGGGCTCATCATCGGCGCCTACGCGATCGGTGCCCGACAGGGGTTCATCTATGTGCGCCAGGAATACCCCATCGCCGTCGAGAACCTCACCGTCGCGCTCGAGCAGGCGCATGAATACGGTCTGCTGGGGCCGAGCGTCCTGGGCTCAGGCACGGCCTTCGACGTCCGCGTCCATCGAGGCGCCGGTGCCTTCGTGAGCGGCGAATCAAGCGCCTTGATGTGCGCCATAGAGGGGAGGGTGGGTGAGCCCCGGCCGAAGTACGTGCGCACCTCGGTGAGCGGCATCTGGGGGAAGCCCACCAACCTCAACAACGTCGAGACCTGGGCCACCGTGCCGCTCATCATCGACAAGGGCGCCGAGTGGTTCACCGGCATCGGCACAACGACGAGCAAGGGGACGAAGATCTTCTCGCTGGTCGGCAAGGTGAACAACACCGGCCTCGTGGAAGTGCCTATGGGGATGCCGCTCAGACAGGTCGTCTACGACATGGGCGGCGGCATCCCGAAGGACAGGGCGTTCAAGGCGGTGCAGACAGGCGGTCCGTCCGGCGGAGTGATCCCGGAGAGGCTGCTCGATCTTCCGGTCGACTTCGACGAGCTCGACAAGGCGGGCTCGATGATGGGGTCGGGGGGCATGATCGTCCTCGACGAGGACACCTGCATGGTGGACACAGCCAGATACTTCCTGAACTTCCTCGCTGAGGAATCGTGCGGCAAGTGCGTTCCCTGCCGCGAAGGGCTGTGTCAGATGCTCGAGGTCCTCAACAGGATCTGCGCGGGCGACGGTCGCGAGGGAGACATCGAGCTCCTCGAGGAGATTGCCGAGATGGTGCAGGGCTGGTCGCTCTGTGCATTGGGCGGGTCGGCTCCCAATCCGGTGCTCAGCACCATCGTCAACTTCCGTGCCGAATACGAGGCCCACATACGCGAGAAGGCCTGCCCGGCCGGGGTATGCAAGGCGCTGATCTCCTACTACATCGATCCCCACAAATGCCAGGCGTGCATGTTGTGCCTCAAGAACTGCGCCGTTGGAGCCATCAGCGGAGGCAAGAAACTGGTCCACGTCGTGGACCAGGACATCTGCACCAAGTGCGGCACCTGCCTCGACGTCTGTCCGTCGCGCTTTGACGCCGTCTTGAAGATATCCGGGGTGCCGGTGCCCGAGGCCGTTCCTGAAGGGACTCAGGTGACACGGAAGCGAGGCGGGGCCAATGAGTGAAGTAGCGTTGATCATCGACGGCCGGTCCGTGACCGCCGAGCAGGGCACGACCGTTCTCGAGGCGGCGCGCCGGGCGGGCGTCGACATACCCACTCTCTGTCACGTCGAGGGCGTCGCTCCCTTCGGCGCCTGCCGGCTCTGCACTGTAGAGATCACCAAGGGGGGTAGATCACGACTCGTCGCCTCGTGCTGCTATCCGGCCGAAGAGGGACTCGCCGTGCAGACCGAGTCCGAACGTGTCGTCAAAGGTCGCAAGCTCGTCCTCGAGATGCTGCTGGCTCGCGCGCCCGGCACGCAGGCCCTGCAGGAGTACGGCATGAGATACGGCGCGCAGGCCGACAAGTTCAGCCCGGACCCGAGCCATTGCATCCTCTGTGGCCTCTGCGTCAACTATTGCGCGGAGGTCAAGGGCAAGCACGCCATCGGCTTCATCGGCAGAGGAGTGGAGCGGCAGGTCATGTTCCAGCCGGGTGTGGCCGCGGAAGAGTGCTCGGAGTGCGGCGCCTGTTTCACCCTGTGCCCGACCGGGGTGTGGCCCTCGAACTATGGGCTTGCGCGTGTGCCCCATTTCAGCTGAGCGGTCGAGCCGGTTGAGCACGGCGGAGAGCCCATCCAGCGCACAGAAGGCCGCGGCGCGGCTCGCCGATCGCGAAGCGTTCAGGCATTCGGCGGGCCATGGTGGCTCACAGGGGGTGAGCAAGCTTGCCGCGAGCCGACGGAGTCCCGACAGGGGCAGTCTCGGCGCCGCGGCATAAGGGAGCGGGCGGACGCCTCGGATGTTCGATCCCAACCTGGGGTCGGGTCGGTAGCTGTCGCTGCGGGAATCTCGCGTAGGCGAGGCGTCCGCCTGCTGTTGCTCCGCCTTGCCTGTGCGGTATCGACCGGCACGGCATGGCGGCAGACGCCGGCCCCGGTTCGCAGTACCATGATCGTGCCGTTCGAAGCGGCGCGAGGGGGCTGCGATGTCGACGACGGTCGACGAGTACCGCGAGAAGTTGTTCGCCTGGCAATGGCGCTATGCCGGCGCCATGCAGTTCGACGGATCGCTCGACCCGGCGTACACCGCCGCCCTTGGCTCTCCCGTCTTTCGCCGGGGGGCGAGCGCGGCCAATGTCCTTCTGCGCCCCGACGACGATCAGATGATGCGAACGCGTGTCGTCGGTCAGATCGCCACCCGGCGGCGGTCGTTTCGGAGCATGGCGAGTTCCCAGGCGCTGGCCCAGTCGGTGTTCGGGAACCTGGTGGCGCGCGGCCGACTGGGTTGCCTTGCCGGCCTTGCCGACGAGGCCGGCAGGCCCCTCTTCTTCGAACGAGAAGGGGCCGTCGCCGGTGTGTTCCTCGATCACGACGTCGCCGGCCTGCTGGGCGAACCCGCACCAGCCTCTGTCGACATCTGGATCGCGGCGCCCGAGCGCGTGATCGTCGACTGCACGCTCGCCGAGGTCGGTATCGCGGAGTGCACGTGTACCGAGCTCGCAGCAGACGACGCCAAGTACTGTAACCGCCTGTTTGCGACTGACGGCCTTCGCTGTTCGCTGTCCGAGCATCGCGACGCCGACTACTGGCGATACCTTCCTGAACTGCTCGGCTGGCGACCCAGCGACGGAGAGGTTTGCCCGCTGGCCTCGACGCTCCAGCTCGTCCGCGACGTCCTTGCGGCGTGCGTTCGCGACCGCGAGCTCGATTGCGAGCACGGTCACGCCGTGCTTGTGGTCGATAGCCGCAACCCAACGTTCGGCTGGTCGGAGTGGCGACCGATCGGGCCGGGCGCTCAGGCCTTCGAAGCGGTCCGTGACGCTCTGGGCGTGAACGGCCATCTTCTGCGTCTGTGTACATGGCAGAGGATCGCCGGAGCGATCTCGGCCGCCGGCGACCTCGACTGGCTCGTTGACGGGCTCCGGCAGAAGTACGGCATCGAGCCTGATGAAAGCTGGGGGCGTTAGCCGGCCGCCTTCGGTCCTGCGTGGCGTCCGCAGCCGCCGGGGCTGTGCGCGACTCGGTCTCCTTGCGGCCTCCGGCTTCCTTAGTCTTCCGCAGTAGCGGCGGGCGCCCGGCAGTCGGCGCACAGGCCGAACACCGTCATGCGCACCTCGCTCACCAGAAAGCCCCGGTCGTCGAGCAGCTCACGGCGCACCGGCTCGAGCCGTTCGTCGTCGAGGTGACCGACCGCCCCGCACTCCTCGCAGACGAAGTGATGGTGCACCGGCGAGAGGGCGACCTCGTAGTAGCCGGCGGCGCCGCCCAGACGGGTCTCCTGTACGAGATCGAGGCCGACCAGCAGCTCGAGGGTGCGGTAGACGGTCGAGACGTTGACCTCGGGCATCGTCTGCTGCACCTCGGCGGCGATCTCCTCGGCGGTACGGTGCCTGCCCCCGCGGCGCACCGCCTCCCACACGGCGACGCGCTGCGGCGTCAGACGATAGCCAGCCTTGCGCAAGGTCTCACGAGCGTGGTGCATGATGCGACGCTATCGCCGCCCCAACCGCGTTGCAAGATCTACACGGTGGCAGCTTCTCGGCGGAGCCTCAGCCCCCACACGCCTCTCACCGCCAGGACCCACAACGAGGCGGCCAGCCCGAGGCCGGCCGACAACCAGCAGGTTACCGTCAGACCGAATGCCGCGGTGGCCGGCCCCGCCAGCGCGAGCCCCACAGGCCAGAGCGCCAACGAGCACATCCAGTCCCACGCGCTGACGCGCGCGAGCGAAGCGTTCGGGATCTCCAGCTGCAGGGTCGTCGTCCAGATCACCGCGTTCACGCCGACGGCCACACCGCGCAGGGCTTGCACGACGGCCAGCACCGCGAAGTGCCCGCCGAGCGCCAGCACCAGGGGTGAGGCCGCGGCCGTCGCCCCAAGCAGCGCGCAGGCGATCAGGGGACGGGCGAAACGAAGGTACAGTGCGCTTGCGCCACCCACGAGGATGCCGCCGCTGAAGGCCCCGAGCACGATGCCCCAGTGGGCGGCGCCGTGGGGGTGACGGCTCAGGGCGAGCGGGCCGAGCACTTGGAAGGGGGCCGAGACGGTGAACAGCAGCAACGCGGTGCGCAGGAGCATGGCCGCAAGCCAGGGCCGGTCTCGTACCTCTCGCCAGCCGTCGCGCAGCTCAGCAACAAACGAGGCGCCTCGCCTGACGCGCTCGAGCCGCGCGACGCGCAGCGTCGCGAGAAAGCCGGCGCTGACCAGGAACGTTGCGGCGTCGATGGCGACGGCACCGCCGGGGCCGATGAGGGCGATCAGCGCGCCCGCCACGGCCGGGCCGACCATCAAACCGATCCCGTAGGCGAAGCCCAGCACGGCGTTGGCGGCCTGCACGTCGGACTCCTCGACGAGCTGCGGAGTGAGAGCGCCGGCCGCGGGGACGAAGAACGCCTGGGCTGCGCCGTAGACGGCGAGCAAGACAACGAGCTCCCAGATGCGCGCGCTGTGAGTGAGCAGGAGACACGCGAGGATCCCTTGCGAGCAGGCGCGCACGCAGTCCGAGACGAGCATCACCCGCTCGCGACGCAGACGGTCGCCCCAGACCCCGGCTACGAGCGTGAGCGCGACCAGCGGCGCGATCTGCGCAGCGAGCACGATGCCCAAGTCGGTCGCCGAGCCCGACATGCGCAGGACCGCGAACGTGACCGCGACCGGGGTGAGGCCGTCGCCAAAGGCCGACACGGCTTGTCCCAGGAACAGGTTGCGGAAGTTGCGGACGTGCAGGACGCGCCAGCGCCGGAAGAACCCCGTCATCGCGTGATGCTCTCCCGCCGGCGCCGAGCCTTCGGCGTGCCCACGGAGCCGCCCCACCTGGCCGACTCGCATGTCTTAGCCGGTCGGGACAAGCCCCTCACGCCTCAGGTGCTCGAGACTCGCGCTCACGCCCTCGGGCGTGAGCACCTCGATGATGGTGCTCGCTCCGGCTCTGCGCGCGACTGCCAGCACCGCCCCGGCATTCACGACGCCACGGCCGAGCGCCAGGTGAGAATCCTCGCCGGTCTCGCCGTTCACCGGTCCCGCGTTGTCGTGCAGGTGCACGTGGCGAAGCTGCGCCTGCGGCTCGCGCAGGAACTCCTCGAGTGCGCCGCAGGCCGCCGCATGCCCCGTATCGAGCGCGAGGCCAAGCTCACCGAGGTCGAGGTCACCGGGGCGAGCGAAGTGGGTGTGGTCGGCGCCCATCAGGTTCTCGAGCGTCACTCCCACGCCGTACTCGTCCTGAAGGACCGCCAGCTCGACCACGCTGCGTCGGAGCGCATCGCGCACGGCATCGCTGTGTACGATGGGTGCGAGGTCGTAGTCGGGGTGCAGCACGTAGAGGGTGGCGTCGACCTCGGCTGCCGCTTCGAGGTGACGACGGTGGATGGCAAGCGCGGCTTTGCGCTTCGCCTCGCAGGGGTGCCCCACGTCGGCGCCCTCCCAGGGGCCGTGCACGGTCAGCCGCAGGCCGCTCCGTACGGCCGCCCGCCGGTTGGCCGCCTTGACCAGGCTGTGGTTGTAGTCACTGTAGATCTCGGCGAGTCCGGTGAGGGGCGCGATGTGAGCCAGAGCGGCCGCCAGCGGCTGGTCGAACCAGGCAGTCGCAGCGAGACCGATGTCGGGGGGCAGGAGCATCCGGCGAGTCTAGCAACGTGCCGGCCTGGACGGCAGCATCACCACGCGCGCCGCTGCACCTCAGAACGGGTATGTCTTGCCGCTGAGCGCGACCACGACCTGCGACGTGGTCAGAAGCGGCATAGCAAGGGTCGTGCCGTAGTGGTAGAAAGCACCGGATCTCGGCTGTAGCGAGAGCAGGAACGCGATCGGCGTCTTGCCATCCTTCTTCCATGCCGCACTGGCAGGATTCTGACCGACGGCGCGGATCGCCTGGACGGCCCAGGCGGTGGACTCGGCGTTGGCCGTGCCGCCCATGCCCGAGGTGAAGCCGCCGTTGCTCATCTGCTGGCTGTGCAGATAGGAGAGCGCACGCTTGATCGTGGCGCTCGAGGCGGAGGTCCCGCCCGCTCTCAGAGCCTCGACGGCTGCGGCTGTATCATCGGGGTCCGTTGACCCGCCGGGCGTGAAGGAGAACCCGCCGTCGGACCCTTGCTGGCTCGCCAGCCAGGAGACCGACGACGCGAGCTGCGAGGGGCTGCGTCCTGCCGCCCTGAGAG